>DASZPR010000365.1:0-2475 GCA_035550235.1 Verrucomicrobiia bacterium
GATTTCCATCACGGTTGGCAGGATGTCCCACGCGGCGCAGGTGAAATCACTTACCTGCCCCGGCTTGATGCGGGCGGGCCAGCGAACGATCAGCGGGACGCGAAGGCCGCCCTCAAAAACGCTGCCGGCCTGATTGCGCAACGGTCCCGAGCTGTCAAAGAATTTCGGGAACATCAATCCCTCCTGCTGCGCGCCACCGATGCTCGTGAAAATGACGACAGTATTGGTTTCCGCTTTCCAAACTCCCAGAGCTTCCATGAGCAGGCCGACGTTTTTGTCCAGGTGCGCAATCATCGCGGCGCGGTCCTTGGCGGCCTGGGGCCAGGATTCGCCGGAATACGGAGAATTCGCCGGCGGCGCGGAGTTGTGCGGGACCGGGTAGGCCACACACAAAAAGAAAGGGGCGTAGTGATCAAGTGCGTCTGGCGCGCGAAATTTGATATAGTTCGCACCCATCTGGCCGAGAAAATCCGGCATATAGCGGCCGTGAGCGGAGTTCAGGTTTTCCATCATCGTTTCCAAACGATTTGAGCCGCTGCGGGTGTCCTGCCGGTAGAGATTTTCCGTAAAATAATCGCGCGCGTGAGATTCGTTGAGGAACCCGCCGAATTCCTCAAAGCCTTTGGTGTTGGGTTCCACCGCCGGCGTATCGCCCAGGTTCCACACGCCGAACAAGCCGGTATGGTATCCGGCTTCCTTGAGAAGCATAGGCATCGTGACAGCGTCCATGGGAAGCGGATGGCTGAAGCTGGCGCCGATATGGCGGGGTTCGAGCCCGGTGAGCAACGAGGCGCGTGAGGCTTCATCCTGCGGGCTGCCGGTGTAATAGCTGGTGAACCGGATGCCTTCGGCGGCCAGCCGATCCAGCCACGGTGTTTTCACCTTTGTCTGCCCGTAACAACTGAGATCCCCGTAGCCGATATTGTCGGCGATGATTAGAACAATGCTGGGGCGCCGGGGCGCGGGCGGGCGGTTCGTGGCAGTGTTATTGGCATTGGTTTGGGCGCGCAACGAAACCACGCTGAGGAAGGCGGCGAGGCAACCAGCCCATTTGGCCAGCGAAAATCCACTCGAAGTATTGTTCATGACAGGTAGACAGTGTGATGCAGCAAAAAGTTCGAGTCTAGAGTGTTTTCGCAAATACTGAGGCAACACCAGTTGAACCTCGGATTATGATTATTCGATGAATTCATTCTTCGATGGGTTTTATTGAAAATTTCTTTGCAAATTCGGTTCCCCGGGGCAACCTGTCTTCATGTCGCCTGACGAAGCAGAGAAAAGCGCACCCGAACAACCTGGTGATGCGGCCGCAGCCCCGCGAGGGCGCCGCCGTTCCCGACGCGGAGGCCGACGCCATTCACGTCGCCGGGATCCCCGCGGTCCCCTGCCCCCGTCCGGCGAACCTTCTTCCGCGCCTGCGGATACGGATGCTGCATCATCGCCCTCTGAGAGGGCGCCGGAATCGTCAGTGCATTCAGCCGATGAGGGAGATGAACACATGGAGCATGCGCCCCATGCTGAGCATGCGGAGCAAGGCGATTACAAGAAACGTCCTGAACGCCCGGAGCACGTTGAGCGGCGGCAATCGCCGGAGCCCGTGCAGCACCACAAGACTCCCGCGATCACCGATGCCATCGAGCAAGTCAATCGCGTCATCGAGGAATTGAAGCATTCACTCGAGGAGATGGAGGAAGTGCTGGAAACGCTGGAACTCGCCGAACGCCAGAAAATTGACGACGAGCGCGAGATTCAAAGTCTTCAGCGCGCGTTGCGCCAGTTGCACCATCGCCCGCGCGAACATGATCCGCGGCATTAGTCGATTCCCTCGTGAGCCAGCCGCTCGTTGATTCCGCAAAACGCCTGCGTGACGCCGTGGGCAAGCTGCGTTTTGCTTCGCCGGTTTCGCACGTTTACAATCCGCTGGATTACGCCTGGGCCGCGCACGAGGCTTATTTGCGGCAATACGGCAGTCCCACCAAGCGCGTGCTTTTTCTTGGCATGAATCCCGGCCCCTTCGGCATGGCGCAGACAGGGGTGCCTTTCGGTGAAATCGCCGCCGTGCGCGACTGGCTGCGCATTGTGGCAAAAGTCGGCAGGCCCACGCTGGAACATTCCAAAAGGCCGGTGCAAGGCTTTGATTGCCCACGCGGTGAAGTGAGCGGCCAGCGTTTGTGGGGATTGTTTGCCAAACGTTTTCCGTCAGCGCCGGATTTTTTTAAAGAGCATTTGGTGGTGAATTATTGCCCGCTGGCTTTCCTGGAGAGCACCGGGCGGAACCGCACGCCGGACAAGCTGCCGGTGGCCGAACGCGAGGCTTTGTTCAAGGCTTGCAATGAACACCTGCGCGACGCTGTGCGCATCCTGAAACCGGAATGGATCATTGGCGTCGGGGATTTTGCAATGAAACGCGCGGCGGAGATTTTTCCCGAAGGTTCAGTCAAAATCGGACGCATCCTGCACCCCAGCCCCGCCAGC
>DASZPR010000366.1:0-2770 GCA_035550235.1 Verrucomicrobiia bacterium
GCTTAGTGCACGCTGAAACCCTTCCCACTCATCCGAATTTCTTCCAGCGTTCCTGGAAAACCGAAAACGGCCTGCCGGACAACGCCGTCACCGCGATTGTCCAGACGCACGATGGTTATATCTGGATCGGCACCTACGGAGGATTGGCCCGCTTCGATGGCGCGCGGTTCACGATTTTTAACAGCGCGAGCGAGCCCGAATTGCAGAGCGACCGCATCACGGCCCTCTATGAAGATGCGAAAGGAGTGCTCTGGATCGGCCACGAGCGCGGCGACCTCACCTGTTATCACGATGGAAAATTCGAATCGCAAAGCGTTCACGAAAGTGGCACGCGCAGAAATATTTCCGCCATTCGCGCGGACAATTCCGGCGATGTCTGGATGTTGAGCGAAGAGGGCACACTGGTGCGCGTGCGCGACGGTGCCAGGTGCGCGCTGCTCAATAACGATGGCGTGGTGGTGACGGCGCAGGATGGAGCAGGGCACCTGTGGGTGGTGAGCGGCGGAAAAATCGCCCTGCTCAACCACGGTCAGCTCGAATCCGACACGAACGCCTTCGGCGGCTACATCCAGGGCATTTGCGCGAGCCGCGACGGTGGGTTGTGGGTGGTGAGCGACAATCTGGTCAGGAAATATCGCGGCCAAACTGTGGTTGAAAATCGTGGTGCGAATCCCTGCCACGGCAATGTGACGGTCATGCTCGAAACCAGCAGCGGCGCGCTCGCGATGGGCACGAGCAAATATGGCCTCTATCTTTTGGACTCCAACGGAACGCTGTTGCACTTCGACCAAAGCAACGGATTCCCGAACAATTGGGTCCGCAGCATGATCGAGGATCGTGAAAAAACCCTCTGGATGGGCGCGGGAAGCGTGGGCCTCACGGCCTTTCGCCAGGGCAAAGTGGAAACGCTCGAGCCGCCTGATCACTGGCAGAATCGTGTGGTCTTATCCACCACCGTTTCGCGTGACGGCGCCATTTGGGGCAGCAGTGAAGGCGCCGGGATTTATCGCTTTTTCAACAATCAATGGACGAATTACAGCGACAGTTCAGGGCTTTCCAATTTGTTCGTATGGAGTGTGTCGCAGGATGCGCAGAACCGCATGTGGGCGTCCACCTGGGGCGGGGGAATTTACGTCCAGCAAGGCGACTTGTTTGTGAATCCGCCCGGGTTGGAGAACGTCACGGCGCCGATGGCCGCGACCTTGCAGGCGGCGGATGGCTCGACCTGGATCGGGACCGCCAGCGGATTGATTCATTACCAGAACGGCTCGGTGAAATGGATCGACGAAAAAGAAGGATTGAAAGTGCCCGACGTGCGGACAATCGCCGAAGCACCCGACGGCACCATCTGGTTTGGCATGCTCGGCGGCGGATTGGGCCGCCTGCAGAAAGGCAAAGTCACGCAGTTTCAAAAAGCCGACGGCCTCTCCAGCGATTACGTCCAGAGCCTGCTGGTGGATTCCGACGGCGCTTTGTGGATCGGCACGTATGGCAGCGGACTCGATCGTTTCAAGGACGGAAAATTCTCCAAGGTGACGGCTGCGGCGGGATTGCCCAATAATTTCATTTGCGCCATCGAAGACGACGATAAAGGAAATTTTTGGATCAGCTCGCACAACGGAGTGGCGCGCATTTCAAAAAAATCGCTCAACGACTGCGCGGACGGAAAATCCACGTCCATCGTCAGTCTCACGTACGGCGAAGGCGACGGCCTGCCATCGGTGGAGTGTTCCGGTGGATTGCAGCCCGCCGCAGGCAAACTCGCCGATGGCCGGATTTGCTTCGCCACCAGCAAAGGGCTCGTCGTCGTCGACCCGTCGGATACGAAGGTGAATCAATTGCCGCCGCCGGTGGTGATTGAGGAAATCATCGTGAACGGTCATTTGGTGAATCGCGGCGGATCAAGTTTGAATTCCATCTTGAAAATTCCGCCGGGCCAGCAGCGATATGAATTTCATTTCACCGGCTTAAGTTTCGTCGCGCCGGAAAAAATGCAGTTTCAATATCGCCTCGTCGGCTGGGAAGACGAATGGGTCACTGCCGCCAGCGGAAAACGCGTGGCCGAATACAGCTACCTGCCGCCCGCGCACTACACATTTCAGGTCCGCGCCTGCAACAGCGACGGCGTTTGGAACCCCGCCATCGCTGCGTTCGAGATGGATGTGCTGCCACACTTTTGGCAGACGTGGTGGTTTGATTTGGTCACGGCGGTGGTCTCGGTTGCGCTCGTGGTGGGCGTGGTCTGGTATTTTTCGCGGCGGCGGCTGCGTCGCAAACTGGAAAACATCCAGCGCCAGCAAGCCATCGAACGCGAGCGCACGCGCATCGCCAAGGACATCCACGACCATCTCGGCGCGAATCTCACGCGCATTTCACTCTTGAGCCAATCCGCGCAAGGCGAATTGCAGAACACCGCTCAAGCCGCCGCCCAACTCGAGCGCATTTACGACACCTCGCGCGAATTGACGCGTTCGATGGACGAAATCGTCTGGGCTGTGAACCCTCAGCACGACACGTTGGACAGCCTCGCCAGTTACCTTGGCAATTTCGCGCAGGAATATCTCGTCTCGCTCCGCATCCGTTGCCGGCTCGAAGTTCCGTTGCACTTGCCGCACTCGCCCATCACCGCCGAGACGCGCCACAATATCTTTCTCGCGTTCAAGGAAGCGCTGCACAACGTGGTCAAGCATTCCGGCGCCACCGAAGTTTCCGTTTTTCTCACCTTGACCGACGACATGGTCACCCTGGTTTTGAGCGACAACGGCAAAGG
>DASZPR010000367.1:0-4083 GCA_035550235.1 Verrucomicrobiia bacterium
AAGTTCCAGGCGCTAACAACACTGTGCCGCGAAAATTATTTTCAACGGGCAACGCCGCAACTTCATTGATGGCGGTTTGAATCGTGGCTGTGTCATCCCCGGTTCCGGAAGGTGTGACGGTGCGTTTGACAGGAACCGAAGGAAGCGCCACGCCGCCGCCCAGGTAACCGGCACTGGAAAAATCCATGATTTTGTCACCAGCGGGCGTTGTTTTGTAAACGAGCTTTCCGTTGAGGCCGGGATGAACCCATTCGCTTTGGGCTGGAGCAGCGAAGGCTTGGCACCCAATCGCAAGAGCAATGGCAAAGGAAAGGGACAGTCGGGTAGGGGATTTCATTGTAGGGATTGTCGATATTCATTCGATCGTTGTGAATGAGGACGGAAGGATTGGCCCCAGGGTTTCAAAAAGTCGGACGGTGCGGCGTTACTGGGGTGAAATTCCAAGGGGCGTGCCCCCCACCGGGCCTTCGGAGTTCTCCCCATTATCACTCGGAAAAATCTTTCTAGAATGGCGTGCATGAAAAAACAAAATTTTGCCGGGTTGTTGGTTGGAGTGTGTTTAAGTGTGCTGCCCCTGGTGAGCGAGGCTCAGGTGAAAATCATGCCTTTCGGCGATTCCGTTACGTCTCGTGGTTCTGCACCGGAATCCAGTTATCGCTATTGGCTTTGGAAGGATCTGACCGATGCAGGTTTTAACAACTTTATTTTCATAGGAAATCAAAACGGGGTGGAAGGCGACCCGCCGGCCAACGATTGGCCGATGGAGGCCTACGCGGGCGGAGATGGTCTGACCTCCGCGGATGCTGCATCAATGGCGCCGGGCCTGGCGACCTACGATGGCGGGCCGGATATTGTGCTGCTTGATTTTGGATCGAACGACATTGTTCCCGCGGGCATTCCGTTGGACCAAACGATGGCCAATCTTGATCAGGTGATCCAGGCTTTTGCGGCGCAGAATCCAAACGTCATCATCCTGATCGCCAAGCCGACGCCGTTCCTTCCCGACCCGTCTTCGTCGCGGCAGGACCAAAGGATTCAGAAGCGTGAGCAGTCACAACTGGCCAGCATGGTTGGCAGGCTCGCCAGGACGGAGAAAAGGGCGGGGATCAATGTCATCGCGGTAAATCAATTTGGCGGTTTCAACGTGCGAAGGAATACCGAGGACGGTTCCCATCCCAACGTGATCGGAGAGCAGAAGATTGCCAGAAAATATTTCAATGTGCTAAGGCCCATTTTGAAGAGAATGTGATCTGCCTGCCGAAATGAAACTGATTCGATTTGCCGTAAGGAGCTTTGAAGTCGCTTTATGAAGAAACAGAATCTTGGCGGGTTGCTGGTCGGACTCTATCTGGGCTTGGGAGCCATCGCGGCAGGCGCGCAAACGATTCTGCCTTACGGCGATTCGGTCACCACCTTCGGCGCAGATCCCGAGTCCAGCTATCGCTATTGGCTTTATCAGAAATTGACCGACGCGGGATTCAGTTTCCTATTCGTCGGAACGCGGAACGGCGTGGAAAACGGCTCTCCTGCCAATTCCTGGCCACAGGAGCGTTATTCGGGTCATGAAGGCTGGACTTCGTCGGATGCCGTCTACGGGCCGAATCTTTCAGCCGTGACCAGCCTGGCTCCCGATATTGTCCTGCTGGACTTTGGTTCCAATGATATTCTTGAGGGTTTTGATTTGAACACGACGACGGTGACGAATCTGGAAACCATTATCCAGGCTTTCGCAGCGGCGAAACCGAGCGTGACCATTTTGATCGCGGTGCCGACTGGGTTTGTCGTTGATCCGACTTTGCCGAGGAAACAACAAGGCCAGGAAAGGTCTCAACAATCCCGACTCGCGGGTGTTGTCAATAAAGTCGTCAAGGCCGAGAAAAAAGCAGGAATTAAAGTCATAAAAGTGAATCAGTTTGGCGGGTTCAATCCTCGAAAAGACACCATTGATGGCGCGCATCCGAACGTTCAGGGCGAGCAGAAAATTGCCAACAAGTATTTCCAGGCCTTGAAAAAAATCCTCTGAGAGTTCAGGAGTTGTCCAGCTCGCTGAAACTAAATCGCTGATTTAAGCGTCTGGGATGAGAGTGAAGTCGTTTACTCCTACACGCTCGTGGTGGTTATTTACCACCGGCCCCCGCACCGTTTTTGCCTTCGCGTACCTGCTAATTTCCATTACCAGCCGGGCGCAAACCAATCTGCCGCCGCACCCGCGCTTGTTGCTGGATGGCAATGGCATTGCGGCGCTGAAGAAACGCATAGCCGTCGCTCCGTGGGCCGCGGCGTCCTGGAATGAATTGAAGGCCCGCGCGGATCGGGATTTGAAGAAGGCCGTGGTGTTGCCGCCGCGTGGCGGGAATTGGAGCCACAATTATGTTTGTCCGGAACACGGCGCGCGGTTGAAACTGGGTAAACAAATCGGCCCGTGGCAATGGGAACACATTTGCCCGGTCGGCGACCACGTGCTGCACGGGGATCCGACCAAAGCCACGTTGGATTTTGATGGCAACGCGATTTCGAGCATCCACGGCGACTATGCTCGGGAGATTGTTGATGACGGTTTGGTTTACCAGGTCACGGGCGATGCGCGCTACGCGGCGCACGCGCGAGAAATCCTGCTCGCCTACGCCGACCGTTACCTGACGTATCCAGTCCACGATAACCAGGGCAAACCGGGCGGTCGCGGCGGCCATGTGGCGTCGCAATCATTGACGGAAGCGACGTGGTTGATCGACGTGGCGCAAGGCGCGGATTTGGTTTGGGACACGTTGAGTGAGGCGGATCGTAGCGCCATCGTGGACAAGATGCTGCGACCGGCGCTCGACGAAATTATCATCCCGCAAAAATATGGGATTCATAATATCCAATGTCGTGAGGACAGCGCGATCGGGCTGGTCGGATTTTTGTTGAACGATCCGAAATTGATTTCGCTCGCGATTGACGACCCGAAATATGGATTTCGCGCCCAGATGGAGCACGGTGTTTTGCCCGGCGGATTCTGGCTGGAAGGCAGCACGGGCTATCATTTCTTCGCGATGGACGGCATGTGGCCGCTGATGGAAGCGGCGCGGAATTGCGGCACGGACCTTTACGGGCCGAAATTCAAAAGCCTATTTGACGGTCCGCTCGCTCTCGCGATGCCGAATCTTTCGCTGCCGAATTTCAATGACAGCGGCATTTCTCCGCTCGAAGGCCACGCGGAGATATATGAACTGGCCGTAGCGCGCTATCAGGATCCGGTGTACGCGGCGTTGCTTCCAAAGAAACGTTCCAGTCGCATGGCATTATTGTTTGGCTCAACGAATGTGGGCGGCGGCAATGTCAAGATCCCGGTGGCGAGCCGGAATTTGACGGGACCGGGTTATGCGATTTTGGAGCGTGGCAAGGATGAAGACGCGACCTGGCTCGGGTTGAAGTACGGCCCACACGGCGGTGGTCATGGGCATCCGGACAAAAACAGTTTTATTCTTTATGCGCGCGGAGAAATTGTGGCGCCTGACGTCGGCACGCACGCGTATGGCTCGCCGTTGCACACGGGCTGGGACAAGACCACCTTGGCGCACAATACGCTGGTGGTGGACGAAAAATCGCAGGCGCCGGCGCAAGGCAAATGCCTGGCGTTCGGTAGCGAGCAGGGTGTGGATTTTTCCGTGACCGACGCGGGGCCGATTTATCCCGGAGTGCATTTCATTCGCACGGCGGCGACGCTCACTACGAACCTCATTGTGTTCATAGATCAAATTGACGCCGACGCGCCGCATACCTTTGACCTCGCGTATCATCAGGTTGGGTCATGGGAGAATTTGCCGGCGGGCCAGCCGTGGTCCTCGAAAAAAGGCGACGGTTATAAATATTTTGCCGATGCAAATATAAGAGACGCAAACGCGGGCGACATCGCGCTCATAACAAAGATCAGCGACAACTGGAAGCCGGTGGTAACGCTGGCAGAATCAAGTCCGACCGAGGTCATCACCGGCTACGGCATCTGGAAAACGACGGAAGATAGAGTGCCGATGGTGGTACAGCGGCGGCATGCGCAACAGACAACTTATGTTTGGGCGGTGTCCCTCGATGGCGGGTCGGTGA
>DASZPR010000368.1:0-1825 GCA_035550235.1 Verrucomicrobiia bacterium
TGAGGTATCGGTCCACGGCGTTGGTCCACTGGCCTGCGTTAAACGCGGCCTCGGCTTCGCGCCACTGGGTGAGCTTATTGGTTTTCAAGCTGGCAAAATCGTTGGCCGTCAGCGGAGCGGGTTGCGGAGGCCAGACCCAAGGCCGTGGGTTAGTCAGTTCGTAAAGCTCGTTCACCGTGATGGTGTTTTGGCCTTTGGTGATGGCATAGCCGTTGGTGCGGAACTCGACGATTCGCAGGTCCTCTTCTGCCGTGGACAATAATGCAGCGGCTATTTCACCAGCGCGGGCCTTCGCTTCGTCCTGGGCCGAACGGCGATCCTTTACCAGGGTCCAGGCCGCCATTAAGGCGAGCACGGCCAGCGGCAAGAGCACGACACCGACGGGCCATAACATTTTCGGAAGTGTGATTGGCGCAGCAACAGGGGACTTGGGTTGTTCAATCAAGACTTTGGGACGAAGCCGATATAATGAAATACCAGTCGAACCGGCCATGATCAGGAAACCCAGAGGTGCGATAAGGTCCTTCCATGTGAATCCTTTGCGGAATGCGTGCAATCCAAAGACGATTAAACCGCAGCAGGCGCATAGCAGAGCAACCCACTGTAGACGATATTGCAGCCGCATCGGTCTCCGGGTTTTTCGCACAAGTATCTGCACGGCGAAAACAGCGATGCCGAACATGAACAGCATCGCGACCACAGGAAGATATGGGGTCCAAATCATTTTGCCGCCCGCCAATAATGGCTGTTCTTGCACCAGACGGGCAACACACTACTTGCGATCGTATTCGCAATTGTCACGGATTTGCAAAATCCGGCGTCTATTTAAATACGGTAGACGGGTTGGAAAGATTTTTCTCCAACTGATGAAAAATTTCGTTCTTCGGATCAATCTTCGCTGCCGCGTGCGCCACGGTAAGCGCATCCGTTTTTCGCCCTTCTTTCATGAGAAAGTCTACATAGCGGAACACAGTTTCCGGAGATGAAGGGCAAAGCGCGAAGGCCTGTTTAAACGCAAAATCGGCCGCTTTCGCCATTCTCTGTTTGGCTGCATCACTCTTCGGCGCGTATTCGGGCGGTAATTCAGCGGGCCCAATTCCGGCACGCCATGCGTAAACGCCAGCAATGGAATCGCGCCATTTGGAAAACATTTTCTGCGCCTCGCTATCCTGAATGAATCCAGCATCGCCGGTGAAGCCGCTGAGGTCTTTTCGCGCATAAACTTTCTCGGCGAAATCAGTCACGGTTCCCACCGGGGTCTCGTCGGTCAACCAATTGCCGATCCAAGCATTTACCCGGGTCTGCCAGTAGTCATGGTCCTTTTGCACGATGTCATCGGACAACTCCGCCAGCGGCTCGCGATTGATTTTCATGATGAGCCCGTTCGGCTCCAGATACGGATACATCCAATCGTGCGGAAAACTTTCTTCGACATAAAATTCGCGATTCGGATTTTTGTCGAAAATAATTTTTGAAATCCGCGCATTGATGGCCTGGACGGCCACCTGACCACTCACCTGCACGTGGCCGTTTTCGTCGATCTTCGCCTCTTCTCCCGGCTTCAACTTCTTTTCCTGCGCGCGCCTGCCGACGTCCACAAGGTAATCCTCAAAACTCTTCTGCACGTCATTGGTGGTGGGAATGTAAATCACCTTGTCCGCGGTCCACGTATTGATCGCCGTGGAGTTATCGTCGGCCCGGACCGATTTTTCCACGCGGATCAATGCCTCGTCAATTTTCGAATTCAAATCCTCGACGGCCTTATCGGCGGCTTCGCGCTCCAGATTGCCGTCCGGCTTGTTTATCTCGAGCGTGAGCGCCTTTT
>DASZPR010000369.1:0-5001 GCA_035550235.1 Verrucomicrobiia bacterium
GTTGCCGCCGTCGGAGATCGGCAAGCTGGCGGTTTATGCGCGGCGCAGTGGCGATGTGTGGTTCCTCGCGGTGATTGGCGGTGTGGACGCGCAGACGATCCAGGTGCCGCTGACCTTTCTCGGCGCGGGGACGTATCAGTCGACGTTGATCCGCGATTCGGGCGACGGGCCGGACGCGGAGCAGATTGAGCGTCCGATGCTGCATCGCGACGATACGTTGACGATTAATTTACGGTCCGGCGGCGGGTTCATTGGCCGGTTCACCAAGAAATAAATTCGGGCAATACAGACCATCTCAATTTTTAACCACTACGTGAGCTTCAAGTTTTCCAGTCCCGAAGGGACTTTCGATAATAGCCCGGCGTTTCAACGCCGGGAACCGTTTCGGAAGCATTCAAGTCCCAAAGGGACGGTTGAATGCGGTGGTGGTGCATTTTCAGTCGTCCCTTCGGGACTTAGTCGCTCTCCTCGGACACCCGGCGTTAAAACGCCGGGCTATTCTCAGAGGTTCCTTCGGAACCAAGTGGCCGCATTTGCCCTAGTTAGTCGCAGAATGAAACGCGCCCCTGCTCGACTCCTTGTTTTCGTGCTCGCGATGGGTTTAATACTGATCCACTCCGTTTCGATATCCGCCGCTCCCGCGCAAAATAAAATTTCCGTGCTCATCGTGGATGGGATGAATAATCACGATTGGCCGCGCGGGACAAAATTGTTGAAAGCCATTCTGGAAAACAGCGGGTTGTTCACGGTGGATGTTTCGACGAGTCCCACGAACAAAAATGCGTCGCCGGAGGAATGGGCGAAGTGGCGGCCGGATTTCGCGAAGTACCAGGTGGTGGTGAATAATTTCAATGGCGGCTACAAGCCGACGGATACGCGTTGGCCGCGCGAGGTGGAGAAGGCGTTTGAGGATTATGTCGCGAACGGCGGCGGTGTGGTGATGGTGCACGCAGCGAATAATGCATTCGCGAATTGGCCGGCTTACAACGAGATGATCGGGCTCGGCTGGCGCAATACGAATTTTGGTCCTTCGCTGATCATCAATGACAAGGAACAGGTGGTGGAAATTCCGCAGGGCCAGGGGCG
This sequence comes from Verrucomicrobiia bacterium, assembly GCA_035550235.1. GTDB lineage: Bacteria > Verrucomicrobiota > Verrucomicrobiia > Limisphaerales > DASXHY01 > DASXHY01. Next base: position 1,087 of record DASZPR010000369.1, read on the forward strand.
CAATCCGGGGCACGGCAAGGAGCATGATTTTCAAATGACGGTGTTGGACATGAATCATCCCATCACGCAAGGGATGCCAAAGAAGTGGATGCATCCGTTCGAGCAACTCACGCACGGGCAGCATGGCCCGGCGAAGAACATGCACATCCTGACTTATGCGTGGTCGAAGGACGTAAACGAAAACGAGCCGATGGATTGGGTGATTCCGTACGGCAAGGGGCGGGTTTACACGACGATGCTGGGGCATTTGTGGCATGACGGCGTGGACACGACGATGCGCTGCGTGGGATTTCAAACGCTGTTGATTCGGGGCACGGAATGGGCGGCGACGGGGCGCGTGACGTATCCGCTGCCGAAGGATTTTCCGACGGAAACGGAAATTCGGACGCGGGAGATTGTTTTGAAGTGAATGGTTGAGAATGCGCTGAGACGATTGCAGTTTAATCTATGAAATTTGAGAGCCTCCCTACGGGCGAACGAATGAACAAACTTATCATGCCCTTCCCCTTCACCCCGGCCCTCTCCCTTGAGGAAAGGGAGATACTTAGTCACGTTTCTGGAAAGGTTGATGCTCACAGACTCAATCCAGCGTGGGAACGTAGCCGATTGCGATTCCGAAATTTTCTCTTGGGCTCAGTGCTGGCGGTTTTGCTGGCGGCACCTACTTTTTTATTCGCGCAACCCAAAGACGTGGATGATGTGGACAAGACCGGGAGCGAGGCACATTTGGTTCCACCGGGGGCTGACGTTTCGAAAAATCCCGTGCTGCCGCCGAAGTGGGCGTTTGGGGTGTTGTTCGCTTCGTATCGGAACCAGGCGGATGTGCTCGATGCGATGCAGCGGTTGCGGAGAGAGTATTGCGGCGATTTGATGTGGCTCGATTCGAGCTGGCTTTGGGGCGCGTATGATCGAGCGGATCGTTATGTTTGTTTCGAGTTCGACACGAACCAGTTCTCCGACGCGAAGGCGATGATTTCCACGCTGCACGCGAATCATTTTCATTTCGGCGTTTGGGAGTGGCCTTACATCGATCAGAGCATCACGAATCTTTATCAGCAGGGTGAGAGCAATCGTTATTTTATCACGGATCAAAAAGGCGCGACGGGCAAGGTGGTGAATGGCGGCGGATGGCACGGGGTGAAGTTCACGGGGCAAATTGATTTCACGAATCCGAAGGCGGCGAATTGGTGGAAGGAATTGAACCAGCCGTTGCTCGATATGGGCGTCGACTTTTTCAAAATCGATACTTACAGCACGGTGGCGAAAGGCGGCGTGACGTTTGACGGCAGCGGTTCGGAGAATCTGCGGCGGCTGTATCACAAGACGTATTACGAGATGACGGAGCAAGCATCGGGCGGGCGCGGGTTCATCCTGACGCATCGCACGCCGACGCCGGAGAACGATCAATATCCCGGCATGTGGACGGGCGATACGACGACATCGTGGGCCGGTTTCGAAGAGGACATGAAGCGCGGCGCGGCGATGAACACGCCGCAGACGGCGGCGTTCTGGACGAGCGACACGGGTGGTTACAACAAGGATGTGCCAAATCATGACGAGCTTTACATTCGGTGGCTGCAATACGGCACGTTCCTGCCGGTGACGGAATTTTTCAGCGCGAAGCAAACGAAGGGGCGGTTCCCGTGGTTGTTCAATGAGGACGCGCAGCGCAATTTCAAGTTTTACACGATGCTGCGTTATCGGTTGTTGCCGTTCCGTTATTCGAATGCGCAGATGGCTTATCACGAAAAGCCGGTGAAATATCCGGTGCATTTCGCGGAGGGCACGGCGGACGAAATCATTGTGGGCAATGGCGACAGCGAAATGCTGGTCGCGCCGGTGCACGTGCAGGAATCGCGGCAGCGGCAGGTGCAGTTCCCGGCGGGAAGTTCGTGGATCGACTATTGGTCGGGCAAAGTTTATGAGGGCGGGACGGCTTCGCTCGTGGCAGCGCCGCTCGACAAGGTTCCGATTTTTGTAAAGGCGGGGGCAATCATTCCGATGGGACCGGAGATTCATTACGTGGATGAAAAGCCGGCGGATCCGTTAACGCTGGATATTTATCCGTCGAAGAAATCGAGTTACATGCTCTACGAGGACGATGGCTTGAGTAATGATTACAAACAGGGCAAATTCGCGCGCACGCCGTTTACCTGCACCCTACTCGGCGCGGATTTGGTGGTGGACATCGGCGCGGCCCAAGGTGATTACCAAGGGAAGCTGGCGCAGCGCACTTACATTTTGAAAATCAATCGCCAGGCGGGCGCGATGACGCGGGTGGTGCGCAATGGAACGCCGATCGCCAAGCTGGGTTCGCAAGCAGCGTTCGAAGCGGCTAACCGAGGGTGGGTAGATTCCGACGGGACGGTTTGGGTGAAATTTTCCACGGCGACAACGATTCCTTCGAGGATTGTTTTGAATGGTATTGGTATGCAATGATGTTATGAAAAATATTTGTTTCACCGTTTCTTTGAATTCCGAGGCCTTTCGGCCAATGAATCGCGCCTTCCCCCTCACCCCTGCCCTCTCCCTTGGGGAGAGGGAGAAACTTGGTCACGCGTTCACAAACTCGGATGGTGCGCGACTCAATCCAATGCAAGGAGTGCGCTTCGGTCTGCGAGGACTTCTTCATTTGATCGCGTTGATGACGGCATCGATTGCACTTACCGCAGCGGCTCAAGATAACTCGAGGCCGCCACTGACGCTTTGGTATCATCAACCGGCGGGGACGGATTGGAATGCGGCGTTGCCGATCGGCAATGGGCGGCTCGGGGCGATGGATTTTGGCGGGGTTGAGCGTGAGCGGTTGCAGTTGAACGAGGACTCGGTTTGGGAAGGCTATAAACGAGATGGGGCGAATTCGAATGCGCTGGCGGCGTTACCGGAGGTGCGCAAACTTTTGTTTGAGGGAAAAAATGAGGAGGCTTCCGATCTTGCGGCAAAGACGATGATGGGCATTCCGACGCGCATCAAGTCTTACCAACCGCTGGGAGATTTGATCATGGAGGATCTCAGCAAGTCCACGAACGCGCCGACGAATTACCGGCATGAACTGGATTTAGATACCGGCATCGCGACGACGACTTATGATTTGGGCAGCAATACTTACATTCGTGAGGTATTCGCATCCGCGCCGGACCAGGTGATCGCGGTGCAGATGACGGCAACCAAACCCAAGAGCATCAATTTTAATTTCCGGCTGACGCGGGAACGAGACGCGCAGTGCGTGAACAATCCGAATGAGCCCGGGGAATTGATTTTGCGCGGGCAAATTCCCGTCCAATATTTTAACACGAAGGCGGAAGCGCGGGACGTTCCTGATCCGGCCAAAGCGACGCCTGGAGAAAAATTTGCGGCGACGGCGCGAGTGCAGGCGTTTGGCGGAAAACTTTCCGGCTCGAATGGCGTCGTCACGGTCACGGGCGCGGATACGGTGATGATTTATATCGCCGGAGAAACCGATTATCGCGGCGGCGATCCGGTGGAAAAATGCGCGAAGGATCTGGAGTCACCGCTGGGGAAGGGTACCTACGAAGCCGTGCGCAACGCGCATATTGCGGATTATCAAAAGCTCTTTCGCCGAGTGGCCTTGGACCTCGGGATCGCGGGCACGAACGTGGAAAACATGGCAACGGATGAGCGGTTGAAGCGCGTGGAGCAAGGCATGGCGGACCCGGGATTGATAGCGATGTATTTTCAATACGGGCGGTATTTGCTGATGAGCAGTTCGCGACCCGGTTCGTTGCCGGCGAATTTGCAGGGGCTTTGGAACGACAAGATGAACGCCGCGTGGAACAGCGATTATCATCTGAACATCAACATCCAGATGAATTACTGGCCGGCGGAGGTTTGCAATCTTTCCGAGTGCCACCTACCGCTGTTTGATTTGATGGATACGCTGTCCGAGACGGGCAC
>DASZPR010000370.1:0-3280 GCA_035550235.1 Verrucomicrobiia bacterium
AAATCGCCACCCGATCACCACGGCGCAAAATGAGATGCGTGGGCTGAGGCGCCGCCACCGGCATGAAACCCGACAAAAGCGCTGCATTGGAATTGGTCTCGTCAGCAACGGCCGACGCGAGCGTGAGCGATAGGATTCCGAGGAGAAGTGTTTTCGTTCCCATAAAATTAGAATTGTTTGTCATCCTGATCTTTCCAGAGTTGGTCTCAAGGCATACGCCTTTCGCCATATCCCGGGCAATAACAAAAATTGAGGACATTTATGAAAGGGCATCTCAATTTTGAGCAGAGTGCGGTGTTTAAATACCCCGTCCCGAAGGGACTTCCGAAAATAGCCCGGCAGTTCACTGCCAGGTGAAGGATAGAGCGAGTCCAGTCCCAAAGGGACGGCTGAAAATTCTCCATGGTTCCCTCGGAACCAGTCACCGCCGCTGGCAATTGGGGCAATAAAACGTGCTGCGCGCTCCCTGAACGATTCGCTTAATCGGTGTTTTGCAAACTCTGCACGGTTTGCCCGCGCGATCGTAGACTTTCAAACGTTCCTCGTAAAAATCTTGCGCATCCGGCGCCCCGCCAAAATAAAAGAGCCCGTCACTCTTGCCGTCGTCAGAATAATTCAGCGAAATAGTGCTGCCACGCTTGATCGCATCGCGAAGCGTCTCGCGAATAGTCTGCCGAAGACGCGCGACCTGTTGAGATTTCAGCGAACGCGCGGGCAATCGCGGTGAAATACCCGCGCGAAACAGGGCTTCGCTGGCGTAAATATTGCCCACACCGGCGACAAGTTGCTGATCCAGCAATTTCACTTTGATGGGCTGCGTTGAACGTTGAAGCGCCAACGCGAAATATTCAGCCGTGAACGCTTCGCCCAGCGGTTCCGGGCCAAGCGCCGCGACAGCGCTGTCGTCGAGCGTGAGCCGTCCGAAATAGCGAGTGTCTTCAAAAACGAAATTTTCCTCGCCGAGTTCAAGCACGACGGCAGCATGTTTTGGCAACGGACTTTTTGCCGGCTGCAGATACATTCGGCCCGTCATGCCCAGATGGCCGACGAGGGGAAAACCAGCGCCCTTGGACGCGCGCATTTCAAACAGCAGATATTTTCCACGACGAGTCAGCTCAACAAAAGTCGCGCCGCGCAGTGTTTGCGAGAATGCTTCGACCGTGGACGGTAGTATCACGCGGGCGCGGCGGACATCGACGCGTTGGATTTTGCGGTTGCGCACCAAAGGCGCCAAATGCCGCGCGAGCACTTCCACTTCGGGCAATTCAGGCATGCGCGCACCTTAGCCCAAAAATGGCTGAGACAAAATTTTTTCGCATCAATGATGCGCGTGTTCAGCCTGGAGCAAATTCACAACTTCGTCATCGCCGGTTTGAGGAAAGGATTCGTAATAAGCACCGACGGCTTCAAAACCCGGATCCGTGATCAGGGCAATGATGGAATCAGTGACACGTTCCAATTTCTCAACCGCACTGGTGGAACCTACCGGCACTGCCACCACGACTTTTTTGGCGCCTTGCCGCCGGGCCGATAAGACCGCGGCCTCCATGGTTGTGCCAGTGGCAAGACCATCGTCAACAATCAACACAGCCTTGTCACAAAGCTCCGTTTTTTGAACGTGAAACTTGCGTTGGTATTGTGAGAGCCTTTCCTTCTCTTCACCGATAATATCGGACAACTCGGCACGCATAGTCTCATTGGGGCCAATCATCCGATCGCTCAGCAGAATGACATCGTTTTCCGCCAAAGCACCCACCGCGAACTCGCGATGCTGCGGGTGGCCAATCTTGCGCACGACTAAAACATCCAGCGGACGTTGCAACACGTGGGCAACCTCCGCGGCCACAACGACACCGCCTCGGGGCAATCCAATGACAACATCCGCTTCCACGCCTTCGTTCAAAAGATGGCGCCCCAATTTTTGTCCGGCTTCCTGTCGTGATGCGAACGACATGGTACATCCATCGTTCGTTTTGGGAAAAAATCAACGGGGGAAGTAACGTATTCCGTGTTGCGTGTTCCATGCTCCGTGACCTCAGCACAAAATCACGCAACTCGCAACACGTCTTCAGCTCACCAACGTCCCGACTTTCTCGCCCATCACCACCCGCTTCAAATTATGTGCTCGGAACAAGTCGAACACGATAATCGGCATCTTATTATCCATGCACAGCGAGAACGCGGTCGAATCCATCACCTTGAGTTGCTTTTGCAAAGCGTCGATGTAACTGATTTGCGAAAAGCGCTTGGCGCCGGGATTCTTTTTCGGGTCCGAATCGTAAATACCGTCCACCTTCGTCGCCTTCAAAATCACCTCGGCGCCGATTTCGTTGGCGCGCAGGGCTGCGGCGGTGTCAGTCGAAAAATAAGGATTTCCCGTGCCGCCGCCGAAAATGACCACCCTGCCCTTTTGCAAATGGCGCACCGCGCGCCGGCGGATGAACGGCTCGGCGACTTGCGACATCGTAATGGCCGATTGCACGCGCGTGGCGACCCCCAGTTTTTCCAGCGCATCCTGCAACGCGAGCGAATTGATGACCGTGGCGAGCATGCCCATGTAATCGCCTGTGGCGCGTTCAATGCCGCGTTCACTGCCAGGCAAACCGCGAAAAATATTCCCGCCGCCGATGACAATGACGATCTCCACTCCCAAATCACGAACTTCGCGGATTTGTTCGGCCATGCTTTGCACGGCTTCGGCCGAGATGCTCACGCCCGCCTCGCCGCCGAGAGCCTCACCGCTGAGCTTGAGCAAAATCCGCGTATACTTGGGACGATTTTTTTTCATGTATTAAGCCGCAAACGGCGCGCAGCTTTTTATCAGCCCGCGCGCGGAAGGTCAAATGAAAGGGCAACGTGTTGCATCTTACGTATTACGTGACTTCGGCGTAACGCCACGTAATACGTAAAACTCAACACGATGCTTTTTTCTCAATTCAGTTTTCATTCCGCAATTCTTCACTAAACTCCCCGCGTGCATTGGCTTTACACATTGGATGTCGGCGTGTTTCGTTTTATCAACGACAAGCTGAGCAATCCTGTTTTCGACAAAGTGATGCCATTCGCAAGCGGCAACAAATTTTTCTTTCCGGTGCTCGCGATCGTCGGGCTGTTGCTGCTTTGGAAAGGCGGCAAACGCGGCTGGCTTTGCGCGTTCATGGCGGCGATGATTCTTTGGCCTGGTGATTCCTTCGTCTGCAATACCATCAAACATGCGGTCGCGCGGCCGCGTCCGTTTGTGACCATGCCGGAGACACGCCAGCCGATGTCCCAGGGCAAA
>DASZPR010000371.1:0-2098 GCA_035550235.1 Verrucomicrobiia bacterium
TTAGACGCGTGAGCCCCCAAAGTGAGACGGCACCTCTTTCATCCCGATGCGGAGAAAGAGAATACCGCCGCGGTCGGTTTTTATTTCCGAATCGACCTCGAATTAGCCGGACGTTTTACGATGAAATTGGACGGCTGATTCAGGATATTCGCACGCAGCCGGAGCGGTTTTCGCATATTCGATGCTCCGGTCCGACATCACTTCTCGAATGTATTTCCTTACGCGGTCCTTTTTATCAACGGCCCCACCGCATTTTAATCGTGGCGATGATGCACATGAAACGACGACCCGGATACTGGCGCGAGAGATTACGGTAGCTATTCAAGGTTCAAAATCTTGTTTCTTTGCGGCGCAAATCGTGTTTAGTTCTCCACCTTTATGAGCAAAACCGCATTGTTATTCGCCGGTCAAGGCGCGCAGGTTGTCGGCATGGGCAAAGACCTGGCCGATCAATTTCCCACGGCCAAAACGTGGTTCGAGCGCGCCAATGCCGCGCTGGGCTATGATCTCGCCGCGATTTGTTTCAACGGCCCGGACGGCGAACTGACAAAGACGGAAAACGCGCAGCCGGGAATTTTTCTCGTGAGCTGGGTGGCGTTTCAATTGCTCAAGGAACGCGTGCCCTCGCTCAAGTTCGACGCCACCGCCGGGTTGTCGCTCGGTGAATTCACGGCGTTGACGGCGGCGGGTGCGATGAGTTTTGAGGACGGTTTGCGGGTGGTGCGCCAGCGCGGAAAATTCATGCAGGAAGCGTGCGATGCGACGCGGGGCGGGATGGTCGCCGTGATTGGTCTTGATGAAGCCCCAACGCGCGAAGCCTGCGCCGAAGCCGGCGTGACGCTCGCGAATTTGAATTGCCCGGGCCAGCTCATTATTTCCGGGGAAGCCGAGAAAATTTCGAAAGCCATGGAACTCGCCAAAGCCAAAGGCGCGAGGATGGTCAAGCCCCTGCCCGTTGCCGGCGCATATCATTCTCCACTGATGGCGAGCGCACAGCCGAAGCTCCAGGCGGAGCTCGCGAAAGTGAAATTGTCCGCGCCAAGTGTGCCGGTGGTTTCCAACGTGACCGCACAGCCTCATGGTGCGCCGGCTGACATTAGCGCGCGATTGGTCGAACAGGTCACCTCGTCCGTGCTTTGGGAAAGTTCCATGCGATATTTGCTGGCGCAGGGTTTCACGCGATTTATCGAGCTCGGGCCGGGCGCGGCGCTGAGCGGCTTTATGAAGCGCATCGATAAATCGGCGCAAATGCTGAACGTAGCCGATGTTGCCAGCCTCGAAGCGACCGCGAAGGCTCTGTGATCTTCAGGCGCTCTTCCTGAGGCGCGAAGGCCAGCCGACGCGAACCAGCGTTTCGTCCGGGTCCGACAACGCAAACTCGTACATGCCCCACGGTTTGTCTTCCGCCTGGCAGCCCAGGCGGCCAGCCAAATCATCCACATTTTCCACGTAGAGATAGAGGCCGAAGGGATTCCGCCCAGGAATCAGCCAGCCTTCCACGGCTTTGTTCAAATGAAGCTCCGCGCCTTTGCGGTCGCTCAACATGCGGTATCCATCATCGCCGCCGATTTGCTCAAAACCCAAGCGCCGATAAAACGCGGCGGAACGGTCGAGGTCGTTGCAGGGCAAAATGGCGGTCATTCTTTGTTTTTCCATATCATTTCTTTCAAGGAGAGCATGCAGCATTCGATAAAATTATCTGACAGACGAGCATTTATTCCTTTGCCAAGGTGGGGTTTTACCCCATGCATTCTGCCGTAATCGTCTATTATTTAATTCGCGACCATGTGCGAAAATGTAGTCGGCGAGCCGGACGTGAATTCGCATAAACCAGATTGAACCAATGAATAGATTCGACTCGCCTTCGATTGCGAATACCAGATCATTAAACGGCTCGAGTGCCATTCCTGGAGGTCGTGAGACAAAGGGTTCTCGGCATTTCGTGCAATTTTATGAGAGCGACGCTTTTCTGGCCGATCGAATTGCTGAATTCTTTGCCGCGGGTTTCGAGGCAAACGAATGCGCGGTTTTGATTGCCAGTCCGGAGCATCGGATCGATGTCGAAAAGCGATTGCACGACCGTGGATTGCCTCTGGCC
>DASZPR010000372.1:0-3802 GCA_035550235.1 Verrucomicrobiia bacterium
TCAACATCGGTGAAGGGCTCCACTTCAATTCCTCGATCAACGCGGGAATGCAGCGATCATCAATGGCCGGAAGGGCTTTCTGAAACTCTGCGGAAGAATCTTCGAGATTATTCCCGAAGTTGTTCTCCAGCCAGTAACCCAGGGGATGATTGTTTACGATCGGCTCGCAAGGCGGCAGCGAGAAGAATACGCTCAGGCCGATTAACGCCAGGGCCGCCAATCCGAACCAGTATCGCTTCTGGATGCGCATGACATTTGACGCAATTTTCAGAATTTACGCCCGTTCCCTTTAAAAATCAGAGCCTCCTCACGTCGGCTCCTACGGTTTAAAATTACGCGATTTGCTTCATCACCTTCGCGGCGACGCGGATGGTTTGGTCGATGTCCGCAGGCGTGTGCGCGGTGGAGATGAAGCCTGCTTCGAATTGCGAGGGCGCAAGGTAAACACCTTCGTTGAGCATGCCGTGGAAATATTTTTTGAAACGCTCACGGTCGCTTTTCAGGGCATCGGCGAGGTTGTGGACGGGTTCGCTCGTGAAGTAACCGCAGAACATGGAGCCGCACACAATGAATTGCACCGGGATGCCGGCGGATTTCGCGGCGTCGCGCATGCCGGCTTCGAGTTGCTCGCTGAGTTCTTCCAAATGGCAGTAAGCGCCGCCGGATTGCAGTTCCTGCAGCGCGGCGATACCGGCGGCCATGGCGATGGGATTTCCGCTGAGGGTTCCGGCTTGATATACCGGGCCGAGCGGCGCGAGGTAATCCATGATTTCCGCGCGGCCACCGAATGCGCCGACGGGCAGTCCGCCGCCGATGACTTTGCCGAAGCAACTCAGGTCGGGCGTGATCTTGAAGCGCTCCTGCGCGCCGCCTTTGGCGAGACGAAAACCGGTCATGACTTCATCGAAAATCAGCAACGCGCCGTTTGACTTGGTGATTTCGCGGAGGAATTCCAGGTAGCCACGTTTCGGCAAATACAATCCAGCGTTACCCGGAACGGGTTCGACGATGATGCCGGCGATTTGATCCTTGTTCGCAGCGAAAGCGGCTTTAACAGCTTCGACGTCGTTGAAAGGTAGAACAATCGTGTGCTGCGTGAAGGCGGCGGGCACACCGGCGCTGTCGGGATTGCCAAAGGTGAGCGCGCCGGAACCGGCTTTGACCAAAAGCGAATCCGCATGGCCGTGATAGCATCCGTCGAACTTGATGATTTTGTCGCGCTTGGTGAATCCGCGCGCGAGGCGGATGACGGACATGCAGGCTTCCGTGCCGGAATTCGTCATCCGCACTTTTTTGACGCTCGGCACGAGCTCGCAAATGAGTTTCGCCATGGTGACTTCCGAGGGATTCGGAATGCCGAAGCTGGTGCCGAATTCCGCAGCGGTTTTCACAGCGGAAATAATTTTAGGATACGCGTGGCCGAGAATCGCCGGGCCCCAAGTGCAGACGTAATCGATATATTCGTTGCCGTCGACGTCCCATACGCGCGCGCCTTTGGCTTTGTTCACGAAAAATGGCTGGCCGCCCACGGCGCGGAAGGCGCGCACGGGTGAATTCACGCCGCCGGGGATGTAATTCAGCGCCTCGGCGAAAAGTTTTTCGGACTGAGTGTGCGTCATCAGGCGCAATTTAGCCGCGCATAGAGCTGTCTGCGAGCAGTTTTGTGGAGGTGAATTCGATTGACGCGCAATGATTTGCAAATAGGCTCATCTCTCCTAAGGGAATATGAAAACGACTCCACTATGCAATTTCCGCCTTCGCGGCCAATTCGCGTTCGCGCTCATGCTTATCACGTTCGTGGCATTCGCCCCACGGGTGAGAGCGTTCGCGTTGCTCGGTCCGTATGCAGATTGGATGGTTGCGACCAACGGTTACGATCATGGATACGACATCGGTGGCCCAATGGATATCAACGAAGAATATCGTTGGGATGTTCCCGTCGTCACCTATGCTTTTGACCAGTCGTTTGTCGATTATTTCGGGTCTAACGGGGTCGCGGCGGTGGAGAGTGCGATTCAAATCCTGAATGATCTCCCGAGAAGTTCAGACATTGTGTTGAGTAATTTTCCGCCGGACACACGTGGAATCAATTTTCGCAGTGGCGGGCGTTATGATTTGAAATCCACGGCGTTGGCCCTGCTGGTGGAGCAAATGGGACTCACGCAACCGGTCCGGAATATTCTGGACCTTCGAGACTGGTCGCCCGACGTCATCCAACGGAATTTTGATCCGGAGACACTGGCCGCTTCCAAGGTTGTGAACGGCATAACGTATGACGGCACTCTCTATACCAATGGCGGACTGCATGATATCGTCGAATTTCCCCTCGATCCCCAAGCGTCTCCGAACTCGGCTGTGGCTGACGCTTTCAGTTACATGTATGTGGGCCTGCCAGGCGGCGATTTCTATTCTGGTCTGACAAGTGATGACGCCGGCGGTTTTCGTTATCTTCTCAACGCGACGAATGTGAACTGGGAAAGCCTGCCGAAGGATGTTCTCTTCACCGGAAAAGAAAGGAACGCGAACAAGCGTTTGCGGGGTGCATGGCGACCGGGTGTGGAAAAGATCACCTTTGTTCCGCAGCCGGTTAACAAACGCGGGAAATTTAAGACGGCGATTTTAGATTTCACGGCCTACTATGTAACGAACGGGGTGACAGTGCCCCAACCGGCCCGGCGAGTAGTATCACGACCGGACATTTTGTTTTCCGCAGCGGAGACATTTCAAAGCGATTCCAATTCTCCGATGTTCCTGCGCACCGGCACTTCCAAGTGGGTCGATAATGCGAAGGCGAATGGAAACACGAACGGCACCGGCCCTGGCGTGATAATCCCTCCGATCAAAATTACTTTCGACAAGGGTGGTCTTGGAATTTACACCGGGGACGGCTACAACTATTCGGCAGGACGCAGTTGGGCTTCGTTTGACGCCTCAACGAATCCGCCGGTGCTTTATCCACAAAACACCGGTCAGGTTCATATGCTTGTCCGGCTTCATTTCTACGATACCAACACGGTTCCGATATCGGAGATCAAAACCACCCTGTTTCGGGCGGCGGTTCCATTCGGCAAGGAGGCAAGTTTTGAAATCTCGACCAACCAAACGGATTGGATTTCCCTGGCAACGGCGGTCAACGATGGTTCGATTCTGGGCTGGAATTATTTCGGAACCCGAATGCCGATTTCGTTCCGAGTGGTGCCGACAGGTTTGTGAAGGGATCATTTCTCCCAATACTTCTGCGCGATGGGAATCCGGCGGCCCATGCCGAAGGCTTTCGTCGTCACCTTTAAGCCGGGAGCGGCCTGGCGGCGTTTGTATTCGCTGAAATCAATCAGGCGAATGACGCGGCGAACGGTGGCTTCATCAAATCCGGCGGCGATGATGTCCGACGCGGATTTGCTGTTCACGACGTATAAATCCAAAATGGCGTCGAGCACATCGTAGGGCGGGAGCGAATCCTGATCGCATTGATTGGGGCGCAATTCAGCCGATGGCGGTTTGGTAATGGAAGAATCGGGGATGATTTCGTGCTCGCGATTGATCCATTTCGCAAGGCGATAAATCATTGTCTTGGGCACGTCGCTGATAACCGCGAGCCCGCCGGCCATATCGCCGTAGAGCGTGCAGTAGCCGACGGCGATTTCGCTTTTGTTGCCGGTGGTCAGGAGCAGTGATCCGAATTTATTGGAGAGCGCCATCAGGATGACACCGCGCAAACGGGCTTGCACGTTTTCTTCCGTGGTATCTTCTGGCTTGCCGGCGAACACGGGTTGAAGCTGATGCTTCACCGTTTCGAACGCGG
>DASZPR010000373.1:0-7172 GCA_035550235.1 Verrucomicrobiia bacterium
GGAAAGGCGCCTTAACGGGATCAACAGCGCTGATTCGCTGCGCAACCCTCGTTTTACTTTTTTTCACTTCTCCAATCTTTGCGCAATCCACTTCCGCCACGCCACCCGTTCATTCGGACCTGACCCTGCTCCAATGCGGTAACCTGATCTACGCCGGCAACAAAAGCTCCGTTTGTTTCGCCGACAGTTTTCTCAGTGAAGTCGGCAAACAAACGAACCTCCGGGTGAACCCCAGTTTTTGCCCCCTTCGCCTCGATGCCGATGCGCTCTTCGATTTCCCGTTCTGCGTCATGTCCGGCAACGAGACGTTTTCGTTCACGCAAAAAGAACGCGAGCAATTCCGAAAATATCTCATGCAAGGCGGCTTTCTTCTGGCGAGCCCCGGTTGCTCCGATGAGAAATGGGACAAGGCCTTTCGCCAGGAAATTAAAATCTGCTTTCCTGAATACAGCCTTCAGCAAATCCCCATGACACACCCGATTTTTTCCATCGTGAACCACATCCCGCGCCTCACGGAAAAACACGGCAAGTCCGTCTCGCTCGAAGGGCTCGAAATCAACGGTCGTCTCGTCCTCGTTTATTCCAAGGAGGGGCTCAATGATGTCCACAATGCCAGCGGATGCTGCTGCTGTGGCGGCAATGAGATTTCCGATCCCGCGCGCGTGAATGTGAATGTTTTCACCTATGCGGTGTTGTACTAAGTCACTGCTCTTCGCCCTCGCACTGCTCGCCGGCTGCAGTCGTCGCGCCGCTCCATCCGCTTTGGATTTGCCAATCTATTTCACCTGCGACACCCACGGCCGCCTCGAACCCTGCGGCTGTTTCAACGGCCAATACGGCGGCCTCACGCGGCTCAAAACCGTCCTCGACGCCGAAGCAACTTCCGGCGCTCTCCGTCTCGACATCGGCGATTCCGCTGCCGGCGCGGAGGATTTTGATTTCGTCGAATACCGTTTCATGCTCCAGGCCTTCGGCGCGATGCATTACGACGCGCTCAATATTGGCGCTCGCGAAGCTCGCTTTACCGCCGCGCAACTTTGCGAACTCAAAACGAATTCCGTCACGCCCATTCTCTGCGCCAATCTCACCGACAAATCCACCGGCCGGCAAATGTTTGATTCCTACCGCATCGTCGACCGCAGCGGTCAACGTATTGCACTCATCGGCGTTGTCGATCCGCGCGCCGCGCAAACCGTCGGCGCCGGCTTGAGTGTCGGCAACATGGAAACCGCTGTTGAAAAAACTCTCGCCGAAGTTCGCGGCAAAGCGGATTTGATCGTCCTCATGGCCTTCACCGACGAGGCGACGCTCGCGGCTCTGGCCCGGCAATTTTACGAGTGCCAGGTCATTCTCGGCGGCAACGTCAGCCAGCCCGCCCAGCAATTGCAGCGAGAAAATCGCAGCTTCATTTATTTCGTCACCAACGAAGCCCGCGCGCTCGGTATTTTGCATTTGCGCCTCGCCAAGGGGGCTCCGTTACAGGTCGCGGGAAATGAAATTCGCTTGTTGACCGACAAAATTCCGCAGGATGAATCCTTCCAGAATCTGGCACAAAAATATCGCGAGGAAATTCGCCACACCCGACTCGCGGTGGACGACCCCAATTATCTCGCGTCCGACACCATTCCCGGCGTGCGCGCCGCCGCAAGCTACGTCGGCTCCGAAAAATGTCTCGCGTGCCACAAGGACGCCGCTGCGTCGTGGGCAGCCTCCGCTCACTCGCATGCCTTCTCCACATTGATCGCGCGCAAGGCCGACGCCGACCCGAAATGCATCGCCTGCCACACCGTCGGTTTCGGCAGCGCGTCCGGTTATCGCCGCGAATTCGCGGCCGCAAAACTCGTCAACGTCGGCTGCGAAAGCTGCCACGGCCCCGGCAGCCTGCACGTTCGCGAACGCGAGGGCGACACGTCCATTCACTTCACCTTTCGCCCGCTCGACGGCGGTGATTGTGTGAAATGCCATTACGGCGAATTCAGCCGGCCATTTGATTTCAAGGAAATGTGGCCGCCGGTTAAACACGGCAAAGATCCGCAAACGGCATCTCTGTCAGTCCCCGCACCATGAAAAACATTCTTCGCATTTTATTTTTAGTGGCGTTCGTCACGGTGACGACCCGCGGCGAAATTCCCACCGGTTGGAACACCAATTATTCCTCCGCCTTCACCGAAGCGATGGGCGCCAAAGAGCCCGTGCTGATTTTTTTCACTGCCAGTTGGTGTGGCCCCTGCAAGATGATGTCCCGCCTCACGCTCACCAACGACGCCGTGCGACAGGTGCTTTCCGGCATGCCGCACGCCGCCATCGACATCGATGAAAACCAGGATTTGGCCGCCAAACACGGCGTCAGCGCCATCCCCACATTTGTGCTGCTGTCGGAATTCGGTGCGGAAATCCGCCGCACCACCGGCTTTCAACCCGCCGGCGATTTTCTCCGCTGGCTCACCAACGGCGTTTCCGAAGCGCAAGCCGAAGCCGCCCGTCGTGAAGAATTTCAAAAGAAAATCGCGAGCGTCGACGAAATGATCGCTTCCACCGACAGCGATGCATTTCCCCATGCCGCAACGCTGCTCTACGAACTCTGCGCCGACCGTGATGAAACTATCGCCCAGGCCGCCGATCATCGCCTGAAAGCCATCGCCGCCAAAGATCCTTCGGCTTTGTTGGACGGCCTGAATGATTATCGCCTTGCCGCGCGCATCCATGTCGCGAACGTGCTGCGTGAAAATTTGGGTGACAAGTTTGAATTTGATCCGTGGGCGGGACCAGACGAGCGCGCAAAGGTCATTCATCTATGGCGTGCAAAACTCGCGACGAAAGAAAAGATCGAGCGCCCGTAGCCGCCGACGTAAGGAGGCGGATTCGAAAAATAGCAGCAATCCGCCTCCTCACCTCGGCGGCTACGTCTCAGACGCCCTTTTTAATTGGTTCAGCCACATCGCGCCCCACCAAAAACGTCGCCAGGCAAACCTGCGCTTCGCCGGGATCGTTGATGCAAATCGCTCCGTCGCGAATCTTCGCCACCGGCTCACCTTCGAGCCGCAATGGAAAATGCTCACTTAACCACCGCGCGTAGCTCACAAAATCCGTCATCCCACGTGCACGCAGTTGGGCCGCGTTCACCAACCGGAACACGCCACTACATCCGGGAGCCACTTGCTTCATCAATTCCACCGTCAATCGCCCCATCGTATAACGTGGATTGATTTCCACGATCGGTTTGATCTGCCGCTCGCCCCCAACGGTTTTGTAAATAAACGCGTCGATCCCAATCGGCCCCACGAAATTCACCAGTCGCAATTCCGCTTCCAGCATGGAAATAATCTCCGCATAAATCCGATGAAGCCTTCCGGAAATATCCGGCAGGGATTTAAACAGCGTCGTTACACCCGAAGGAACACGCTTCGCAAAATTCGCCTCCGCCCAATTCGCCTGGAACTGTCCCTTCGCGTCATTGAGCAACCCCGTGTAGCCGCACACTTTCAATTCGCGCGCGCCCATCTCGAGTTGAACGGAAAAATCCACCTCCCGTTCCAGCCAGGGCTCAATCACTACCTGCTGTCCATGTTGCAACGCCCTCGCCAGCCATTGTTTTTGCGACCTCAACAACTCCGGTTCCCACAATCGAATTGCCGACTGCCCCGCCAAACCAAGCGCCTGCTTCGCCACGACGCGATGATGCTCACGCTCCCGAATCGCCGCGACCGCCGCCAACGCTTCTTCAATCGTGTTCGCCGTTACGCCGACTTCGTTTTCTGCGCAAAGCAATCCTGAGCCAACCTCCTGAACCTTCGGGTTTGCCAGCACCTTCTTCAAAAACTGCGCACTCCAGGCTTTGGAATAGAGTCGTGCAACGCGCTCGTTAAATCGTTCATCCTTGGATCGCGTCTCGCCCGTCACATTGGCGAAAAGCGGCTCCAGCAATTCCGCACTGTCCGGTCCCCATGCCCACGGACGCAAACTGCCGAGCTTGCGTTCCTGCACCGCGCTCGCTTCATCCACGCACCCGTTTTTCAATTCCACAAACTCCGGCAGCGCGAACCCCGCCTGCTTGATGCTGCTCAAAAATTCCGTCGCCGGCCGTTTCGGCACCAGCACGATGTCGTCCGCCCGGCAGAGAAATTGCGGCAGGTTCGCGAGGTCGCGCGCGAGCAACGTCTGATGCTTCACCGGCGTGAAGCGTTTGCCATTCGCAATGTAACCCTCCGCGAACGGATTGAACACAAACACACTCGGCGTGCGGCCCTTCGAATGCGAATACACATTCAGCTCCGCGACAAACTCAGCATCAAGCCCCGCGGCCCGCCGCCCTTCGACATTCAACGTGAGCCCCTTCGCGCGCTGCGGTGACAGTGGAAATTTCAATTGCCGGCAAAACGCTTCCCAATCGCTCTCTCCCGGATTTTTCCAGCGCCGAAACCATTTCAACCCGTAAGCGACGTGCCCGATTTCATCGCGATAAATGCGTTCGAGCAACGCCGCCGTTTTGGCATCGCCGACGGTCTGAAAACCACGCGCGAAAAATCGGCAGAAATCGAGATTCGCCTGCTCAAATGTGAGGCTCAATCGCGCCACGTAATCCAGCGGGCTCTCCATCGTGGAAACCGAGCGCCAGAAATATCCGCTCACCGGCAGTTCGCCGAATTGAATCCCGCACTGCCGCATCCGCGCGATGTAAAGCCGCGTGTGCATTTGCTCATCCTTGAGCGTCTGCAACAGCCCGCGCCGAAACGCCTCCGGCGCATCCGGAAAACGCAGCAGCGCCAGCGCCATCAACTCCGTCGCGAGCAGTTCGTGATTCGCAAAAAAGTGCAGCAACCGCCCGCGCTCTTCGTCCTTTTCCAAACGATGCACACCGGGAAACTCCGCCTTGCCCGAACCTTGCGCTTTAAATTGCAACTCCATCGGCCGCCCGGGCGCGTCCACCTTGAGCAACGGCGCACCCGGGTGTTCATCGGTAATGTCCTCCGGCGCGCGAAGTTTTTCTTCGAGCGTCGTCGCGAACAAAACCCGTTCCGCAAAATCGCGCAGTTCCATTGCTGCAAATAAACTACCTGTAAGCGCCTGGCATTACCAGTTGCGCGATGGTAGGGCATCGCTGCCGCGATGCCCCATATTTTGTTCTTCACATGAACTGACGCTGGATCAAACCTTCAGTTTTTTTGAATGCACTTCTCCATCGTCACAAATAAAGTAAAGCATGAGCGCTGAGCAACCGATTCCCACAAATGCCAGCAGCTCTATTGCTTGCGAGACCGCCATTTTGACCTCGCGCCGCCTTCGTTTGCGCCGGCTATGTCGCGACGACGTTGAAGCGTTGTGTGATTATCGTTCCCTGCCTGAAGTGGCCCGTTACCAATATTGGGAATCCTTTGGGCCGGAGGACGCGGCGCATTTGATTGAGACACAATCAATGGCCGAGCCAAACATTCCCGGGACCTGGTTTCAGTTGGCCATCATCAAGGCGGATACCGGTTGCATGATTGGCGATTGCGGCCTGCACTGTCCCAAAAATGAGCCGCGCCAAATGGAAATCGGCATTACGCTCGCACCGCGCTATCAAGGACACCGGTACGCCGATGAAACCGCTGAATGTTTGCTGCAATACTGTTTCCTCACCCTGGATAAACACCGGGTGTTCGCGTATACTGACGTCTTCAATCGTTCGGCGATCGCGCTTTGCATGCGCATGGGTTTTCGGGAGGAAGCTCACTTTGTGGAGCATCGTTGGTTTAAGAACAAATGGCAGAGCGAATATGTATTCGCGATGCTGAAGCGGGAGTGGGAAAGCGCCCGTTCGACGCCCGCCAAATTTTTTTGATGCGGGCCGTGATTCCCGCAAATAAATTGTGGCATGAGCAGCGATAAAAGTATTCCCGGTGAATCGGGCGAAGCCTTTGGGCAGAATCCATTTGCTGGCTTAAGCAGCGAAGGGTTGCCCGCAGGGACCGAATCTCCCGCCCACAAAACCGCCAGCGCTCGCTCCGGTCGCCCGAAAGATCGCGGTCGCGTGGATATTCTTCGTTCAACGGCGCATCGCGGCGGCAAGACCGTGACCGTGGTAAAGAATTTTGTCGGCATTGGTCTGCCGGAAAAAGAACAACTCGCCAAACAAATGCAGAAATCCTGCGGCTGCGGCGGCACAGTGAAAGACGGCCGCATCGAAATTCAGGGCGATAAACGCGATGAAGTCGCCCGCATTCTCACCGAAGCCGGTTTTCGCCCTGTGTTCGCCGGAGGCTAACGTAGCTGCGGACGTCAGTCCGCGCTGATCTATTTTGCACGCGCATTAACACAATTGGCGCCGAATAACGTCAGCGGCTACAAGAAAATTTTTAATGAACAAATCGCTGTTGTTGAAACAAATTGTCGCGGCCTTGGGCGAAAGCCTGGAAGTCCTCGAACGCGCCGCGCGCGCTTCGCACACCGAAGCCACGCACGAAAGCAGCCGCGCCGAAAGCAAATACGATACACGCGGCCTCGAAGCCGCCTACCTCGCCGGCGGCCAGGCTCGGCAAGCTCGGGAAATCATGGACTCCATGAAGCTTTATGCCTCCCTCGACACACGCGAATTTGCGGCGGGCGATGTAATTGACCTCACTGCGGTCGTAAAATTGGAGACAAATGGCGAGCCTTTCCTGTATTTCCTCGGTCCGAAAAGCGGCGGTGTGGAAGTGAATTTCAACGGCGACGAAATCACCGTCATCACCCCGCAATCTCCGCTCGGCCAAAATCTCGTCGGAAAAAAATCAGGCCAGAGCTGGACCTCGAAAACTGGCGGTTCAACCGTGAAATACCGCATCGCAAAAGTGTGGTGAATCGGTTGGAGAAGAATGGAGCGGGCGAAGGGAATCGAACCCTCGTGTGCAGTTTGGAAGACTGCCGTTCTACCATTGAACTACGCCCGCCTCCGTTCGCTTTGCGAACTTCGGCGCGGCCCGTCCGCTTGCGCGAACTGCCTGCCTGTCGGGCCGTACCTCGAAGGCTTGGCTGACCGATGGTGCCCAAATCATATCGTGCGCTCTTGCCTTGTCAATTCGCCAGCGTTACCCTCAGGCCTCGCATGAACGCGCTTCTTCTCACCGGCGGCAGAATCATCGACCCGGCCAATCGCCTCGATGCCCCCGTCGATTTGCTCATCATTGATGGAAAAATTTCCGCCGTTGGCAAAG
>DASZPR010000374.1:0-2596 GCA_035550235.1 Verrucomicrobiia bacterium
GTTCCACTGTGGGCGTCGCTGCCGGAAACACAAATATCAGCATCACCGTTACCAATGCCGGTGACCAGGTGTGGGTTATTCAGCGATCTTCGGATTTCGTGAATTGGACGGAATTGGATGCCGTAAAAATTCACAACGGTAGTTTTGTCCGCAGTTATCCGCGGGACCCAGCGACGCCATTTGCATCTTTTCGTGCGATGTATGATCCGAGCCGGCAGAATATTTTGAGCACCACCGCCAATGCGCTTGGGTTGCCGGTTTCGTTTTTCAATTATGCCGCGCCGACGCTCCCGGCGAGTTTCTTTGTGCAGCCGATTACGGCGCAGGACAACATGCCCGCGACGAATGTCACGACGGATGCGGGCGCGACTCTAGGGCGGGTGTTGTTTTATGATAAACGACTTTCCACGAACCAGACCATTTCGTGCGCGTCGTGCCATCAGCAAAGCCACGGATTTTCCGATCCGCGCGCGTTCAGTACGGGATTCAATGGCGGTTTGACCGCGCGCAATGCGATGGGCTTGAGCCATGCGCGTTGGTATCAGCGCAAACATTTTTTCTGGGATGAACGCGCCGACACGTTGGAAGCGCAGGTGTTGATGCCGATTCAAAATTCCACCGAGATGGGCATGACGCTTGAGGCGCTGACGAATCGTCTGGCGACTGAACCGTTTTACGCGGACTTATTTACGAGCGCGTTCGGCTCGCCGACGGTGACCTCGGAGCGGATTTCGCTGGCGCTCGCGCAATTCGTCCGCTCCATCGTGTCCGTGCGATCGAAATATGATATGGGCGTGACGAATGGTTTTCAGAATTTCACGGCGCAGGAAAACCTGGGGCGCCAAATTTTCTTCGGGCAGGTGGGTAACGCGACCTGCGCGGCGTGTCACGGCACGGACAATTTTGTGCCCGGTCCGGCGCTGAATAATAATGGATTGGAATATCCGTACGTGGACCACGGGGTGGGAGCGATCACGGGCGATCCGGCGGATGATGGCAAATTCAAGGTGCCGTCGCTCCGCAATATCGAACTCACAGCGCCGTATATGCACGACGGGCGGTTCACGAATCTGGAACAGGTGGTGGAGTTTTACAATTCGGGCGTGGTGAACAATCCGAACCTTTCGCCGCCCTTGCTCAATCCGCCGGGGCAGCAGCCGGGGCCGCGTCGATTGAATCTGACCACCGATCAAAAGGCGGCGCTGGTGGCGTTCCTGAAAACTTTAACGGATACGAATCTGGCGACCGATGTGAAATATTCGGATCCATTTAACTACGGGAACTAATAGCGCGTGGCGGTCGGCGACCGCCGCGCGTGCGCTTAATTCAATTCGCCCATGTGCCCCTCCTGGAAATCCTCGAATGCTTTCTGGATTTCCTCGCGCGTGTTCATCACGAACGGGCCGTGGCCGACGATGGGTTCGTTCAAGGGCTCGCCGTCCATCACGAGAAGTTGTGCGTCGGTGCTGGCCTTCAGGCTGGTGCCGGTGCCGCTGCGCTCGAAGATGGCTAGGTCGCCTTCGCCGGCTTCGCGGCCGCCGTCGACGGTGACTTTGCCTTTCAATACGAGAAATGCGGTCGTGTGGCCACTGGGCGCGGGGAGTTCCGCCCATTTGCCGGCGCGCAGATTCACGTCCCACAAGTTGATGGGTGAGAATGTTTTCGCGGGGCCTTTTTGGCCATTCAATTCGCCGGCGATTACGCGCGCGGTGCCGGCGTCTCCGGGCAAGGCGACATTGGGAATCTGCGCTTTTAACAGAGTTTGGTAACCCGCTTTCGCGCTTTTGTCTTTTGCGCGGAGGTTCACCCAAAGTTGCGCCATTTGCAGGGTGCCGCCCTGGCGGGTGAAGTCGCGCGAATGGAATTCCTCGTGGACGATGCCGTCGCCGGCGGTCATCCACTGGACGTCGCCCGCGCCAATTTTTCCGCCGCCGCCGCTGGAATCGCGATGCTCCAGTTCGCCCTGATAGGCGACTGTGACGGTCTCGAAACCCTTGTGCGGATGCGCGCCGACGCCGCGTTTTTCGTCACCGGCGGGAAAGGAATACGGCGCGGCGTAATCGAGCAGCAGGAACGGGCTGAGCTCGCGGCCCAGGCCATTGTAATCAAACACGGAGCGCACGGGAAAACCATTGCCGACCCAATGCGTGCCGGAACTTTGGTGGATTCGTAAAAGTTTTTTCATCATGTCATCTTTCTCTTTTTAGAGCGTTTTCAAATTTTTCTTCGCATCAACACTGTGCGCTCGCAAACGATTGTTCGGAAATACTTTGTTCGTCTGGTGAGCATGCGTGCGGAGTATGCTCGTCGTCGGGCGAATTCCCTCTGCCCAAGAGAGGTGTGGATTGGTTGATTCGGCAGGCGGAAGATGCTCGCTTCGCTCGCCGCGCTTCGCGCGAAAGTGATGTGTTGAATGCGTTTGAAACCCAGGGTAGCCCTCGCGGACTCGGGCAACCCTGGGCTGATTGATTCAACACCGTTGGTGTTGTTGGAATGCCTCGCTGAGCGGAAGGAAATCTCGAGATTCGTTTTATGGCTGTCAATTGTTTGAGAGGTGACGCGTTCATGTTGGAGTGATTTGTTTCGCCCCTACGGG
>DASZPR010000375.1:0-4063 GCA_035550235.1 Verrucomicrobiia bacterium
AAGCTATCGCCCGAAGATCAGCTTGTGCTCACGCTGCTCGAAATCGAGGATCGCAGTGTGAAGGAAATCAGCGCGCTCACCGGCTGGTCCGCGGTGACCGTGCGCGTGCGCGCCTTGCGCGCGCGGGGGCGGTTGAAAAAAGCCCTCGAAGGATTGGAGAAAAAATGAACGAAAGAAAATTGAACCAACTATTCACCGCGGCAAAAACCGAGACGCCCGCCGCGCCGAATGAAGGATTTGCCTTTCTCGTCATGCAGCAAATCCGGCGCAATCCAAAACGCGTGGAGCTCTCGGTTTCCGACCTGCTCGGCATGTGGTTTCCGCGGCTCGCCGTGGTGGCTGCGGCTGTGATAGCGATTAGCGTCATCAGCGAAATGGTTGTCTCATCGAATGCGCCCAGCCTGAGCGAAAGCGCCGCGCAGCTTTCCGGTCCGCTGGTGGTGGAAAACTGAGGCATGAAGACCATCAAAGTCATCGGAGTGCTCGTGCTGATATTCGTGGCGGGCTTTTCCGGTGGCGTCGTGGCGACGCGCGTCATCGTGCGGCGCATGGTCATGGAGGCGAGACGCCACCCGGATCTGGCCGTCAGTACCATTCGCACCAATATCGAGCACAACCTCGTTCGGACCTTGCGCCTCAGCCAGGAACAGCAAAAACAGGTGCACGAGATCTTGAAGGATTCGCGCGACCGCATGCGGCCCATCCGCGAGCAATTCCAGCCGCAGCTTGATGCAATCACCATCGAGACCCGCAGCAACATCTCCGCCAGGCTGACGCCCGAGCAACAAAAGCGCTTCGAAGAATTCCTGTCGCAGAACCGCCAGTTTCTTCCCCTTCGCGAAATGCAGCCGAAAAAGGATCAGTCCTCCAATACCAACTCGACGCGTTGATAGGCCGGAGCGTGCGCGCCGACACCGCGGCTACTTCCCCCGCTTCTTCCCGCGTGCCGAAGCGGCGGTTTTTGCCTTCCCGTCCGCCTTTTTCTTCGGAGCCGATTTCGTCTGCGCCTGGCTGCTCGTGGAAGCGGTCGTCTTGGCACCCGCTGCTTTCGGCGCAGTATATTCATGAACCGTTTGCCGCGCCTTTTCGAGACCCTCGTCCACGGCGGTCTTCGTCCGCTTCAATGCGCGCTGGCTCATGTTCACCGTATCCGTCAGGATTTCACATCCCTTGCGAATTCCCTCCGCGTACGAGCCCTCCTGGATTTCGATGCCTTTGGATTTCAGGAAATTTTTTAAGTTGCCGAACATTTCTTCTTTTTTGATATCACTCATAAATAGTTACCTCGTTGCGGTCCACTCTCGCAAATTCTGGCGGCAATTACCATTACAGGAGAGAGCCTATTTTGTATTAAGTCGCGGTCAGTTTCGAACGCCGCCCGGCGTGGCATCTTTGTTAGCCGTCGTCTCCGTCACAAATCAATCCGCCCCCAACCTCTGCTTTAACATCCCAAACGTCTGCAACATCTGTGTGCGATCCGCCGTCACATAACGTTCCGGCAAATACCGCTTGTCGGAACACGCCAGCACCGCGGCCAGTTCCTGCAGCGCGAGCAAATTCGGGTCGAGCGCATCAATAAATGAATTCACCGCTTCCTCCAAATCTTCGCGGCGAACATCGTTGTCCCGCTGCGCGAGCACCGCGCGTTCCTTCGAGCGAATCAGAACCGATTCCACATCGCTGCCGGTAAGCGGACGCTCACCGAGATTTTCGCGAATATATTTTGTGATCTCATCGGTGAGCGTGATTTTCTGGGAGCGCGCAACAGTATTGAACAAATCGGCAATGTCATCCGGCCCCTGCGCCGGAAAAAGCGGCACGCACAGGCCAAAACGCCCCTGCCGTTTCATGTCGATCGCCAGCAAGTCCGGCCGCGACGTCATCGCGACCCACAATTCCCGCCCGCGCAAACTCGAATCACCAATGTGCGCCGCGAACGCTGCGAACACGCGCCCGGAAACGCCGCTGTCCCCATCCGCCTCGCGATTTCCAAACACTGCATCCGCCTCATCCACCACCACAATCACTGGCCCCAGCGCCCGAATGGTCATCAACACCCGCGCCTGCTGCCGCTCCGTGTCCCCAACCCACTTCGACCGGAACTCGCCAATCTCCATTACCGGCAATCCGCATTCACTGGCGAAACAATCGATGAGGAACGATTTGCCCACACCGACGCGCCCCGGCACCAGCACACCGCGCTCGAGCACGTCGGTCTTCAAATTACGAATCAGCCACGCGAGATCGCGCAATTTCTTTTTCGCCGCCACATGTGTCGCGACGCAATCGAGCGTCACACCCGGCTTCGGATCCTTGAAACGCACGAGCCCCTGGCAATATTCCTCGATCAAACGCTTCTTGCTGTCGGTGAGACCTTGTTGCGTCACGCGCGCGCCATTCCGGATGCATTCCGCGAGAAAATGTTGGATGCGCAACAGGTTCAAACCGGCGGTCCGCGCGGCCAGATCCTCCGCCGTCAAATCGCTCCAATCAGAAACCGCTTTTCCGCCCGCCAGAACTTCCGCCCAGCCGGATTGCAGAAAACGCAAACGCTCATCCGCATCCGGCAAATCAATCCGCACCTGCGCCACGTGCGGGTTGCGCAACAGATCCGCGGAAAGCCCGCTGGCAGATTCCGTGATGAGCAGCACGCCGACATCGATCCGCGCGAGCTCCGGCGCCGACGCCCATTTCATGAACGTCACGAGATTCATGCGCTCATCAAAGCTCGAACTCGTCTCGCTCGCCGGAATGAGCATTTCCGGGTAATCGATCATCAGCGTGACGCCCTTCCATTTCTTCTGGTCCTCCGCGACCTTCAGGAAGAACCGCGTCAACAACGGCGCGAGTGCCTCGAAATCCTTCGGCGGCCCCTGCTGATGAAAATTCGTGTTCTCGACACTGTCAAAAATTTCCAGCCACTCGAAAAACATCTTTTGCATCTCCGGCGAACCAAAAGTCAGCCCGCCGGAAATATCGTAGAACAACAAGCACGAACGATCGGGAAACAATCGCCGCATCAAAAACGTTTTGAGCGGCACGTAATTGACGCTGGAATTTTCCTGGACGGGAAACAAATCGAAAATATTTCCATGCAGTACGAAGAGCGAATAGGTGCTGCCATTCCAACGCCGCGCCAGTTCCAGCGCCCAACCGCGCAGCGGCAGGCGCGGGGGAGGAGTTGCAGGAGTGGTGGTCATAATTATCCGAGTAGGAGACGAAGTGACGAGTCTCTAACTAAAGTTTTAGAAACGTAACCAGCCCGAAGCCGCATTAAGCCCGCTGGGAATATTTGCTCAAATGGGATGCCAAAGTCTCCCCCTATCCCCGAGGGAGAGGGCCGGGGTGAGGGGAAAGGCGAAGTCCATTTCATACAGTCATTTCACCTTCATCCGCATCGGCGGACGCCCGGAGTTGGGCTGAATGATTGGTGGCGCCTTGCTTGACGCCGTCGAGGCGTAACCAATCCGCTTCGGCGAATCCGGCATCTCGCCGACCATATCGCGAAAATCGCTCATCTCAGAAAGCCATTTATTCGTCTGGTCCAAATGCTCAACCGTGGCGTCAATGCGCGCCGAAAGCGTATCCGCGTTCTTGCTCGCCATCGCGTCCGCGCGAATCAATTTCACCTGCTGTTCCAGTCTGTCCTCCTCGGACACGACTAATTCCAAATTGGACTGCGCCTGGCAAATGCGCTCCTGCCGTTTGTGCAACACATCCAATCGTTCCAGCTTCGAATCAATCAGCCGCTCCTTCGGGTCAAGCACCGCCACGCTCGCGCCTTTCTTTTTCAAGTCCTCAAAATCCGCCGAGAGTTGCGCCATTTCTGCTTCCGCGTTCTTGACGATGCCCGGCACGTCCTCGCGGCGCTCGGTCTCCAGAAATTCCTTCAACGAATCCTCAATGCTCAGCAGCCGCAAATAAGTCCACATCAACTCATCGAGTTTGCGCAGGCGCGGGTCATCGTCCGGATTATCGGGCGTGAGCGGCGTGTCAGCGCTGGCGGATTCGATGTCCCGGCAAACCATGGCCAGGCTTTCGTAACGATTTCGCGCCGTGCTCG
>DASZPR010000376.1:0-5100 GCA_035550235.1 Verrucomicrobiia bacterium
ATCGACCACGGTGAGTTTCGCATCCGGAAATTGACGGCGGCAGTCGCGCAGAAAACGGCCGTTGCCTTCGCCGAGAATCAGGATGTTGGTTGCGGATGGAAGGCGCCGCAAAAACGCCGTGCGGCAATATTGAAGTTTATCCCCGGCCAGCACGGACTCCATCCAGCGATAGTGCGGCGCCAGAAGATCAAAGCTCATGGACGACGGGCCGCGGGAATATTTTCCGCCGGTTCCACCACAACCCGGCGCCGAGGCCGCCGATGAAATAAACAACCACATCCCACGGGTCGCCGGTGGCGCGGCGCAACAAATGCGGGCCGATGACTTCGAAAAGGATCGACCAGAAAGTTGTGTAGAGCGTGAGTTCGCCCCAGGTGGGAGGGGCATCCGTGGTACGCAACTTCAACTTGCGCTGCATCCATAGCAGCGGCGGCAGGGCGCAAGGCATCAGCAGCATGTCATTGAAATGAAACCGCAGGAAGGCGTTATGCGTATGCGGCCTGATCCCCCAACGGTTTAGCGCGTATAGCGAACAGGAAACCAGAAACAAACCGTCGCCAAGGTACCGAAATTTTTTCACAGCAGGGCCATGATGGCGTACCCAAAGACAGCGGCGACGAGCAATTTATAGAACAAAATCATGGAAACTACTTTGCACCACGTTGGGCACGGCTGCCAGTATTTTCTCTAAAGCAGAAAACGGTGTTTTCGAAGCGGCTCCGGGCGAACGTGCTTAAACTGGTGACTGGAAAATCACCCGAAGCCGCGGGCATGAAAGCCGAGCTACAACGCCGCTAAATCACCGTCCCGTGCGGCACGATGCCATTCTTGGGAATGATGATCACGCCGTCGCGGATAAAGTAGAGCGGATGGTCGGCGTTTTCGGGTTTGCCGGCTGGAGAAATGGTGACGTTGTTTCCGATGCGCGCATTTTTATCGATGATCGCGTTTTCAATGCGGCAATTGGACCCGACGCCGATGCGTGGACGCCCGGCTTTTTCATTGGCTTCGATGGATTCGGCGGATTCGTAATAATCGCATCCGAGCAGGATGCAGCGGCTCAGTTCGGTTCCGGCGCCGACGATGCTGCGAATGCCCACGATGCTTCGCTTGATGTGGGCGTGATTGAGAATGCAGCCGTCCGAGATGACCGCGTGATCGATCTGGGCGCCATTGATTTTCGAGCCGGGCAAAAAGCGCGGGCGGGTAAAAATCGGCGAGCTCATGTCGAAGAAATTGAATCGCGGCAATTCCGACGTGACGTCGAGGTTCGCGTCGAAAAAAGAGCGGATGGTTCCGATGTCCTCCCAATAGCCCTGATACACGTAGGAGAAAACTTTGTGGGTTTCGATGGCGCTCGGAATGATGTGTTTGCCGAAATCGGTGTGGGTACTCTCGAGCAGCTTGCGCAAGACGTCGCGGGTGAAAACGTAAATGCCCATTGAGGCGAGGAATAGTTCCCGGCCATCCGTGATTCCCAGTTTGGGATACCATTCCAACGGCAGTTTGAGGGAATCCTGCACGGCAGTATCCTTGGGCTTCTCAACGAAGCGCGTGATGCGGCGTTCCTCATTGATCTGCATGATGCCGAACGATTGCGCGTCGCGCCGCGAAACCGGGATGGTGGCGATGGTGATGTCGGCGCCACTTTCGGCGTGCTGATTGATGATGTCACGGAAATCCATGCGATACAATTGATCGCCGCTCAGGATCAAGAGGTATTCGAAGTCATGCGTAAGGAAATGCATGAGATTTTTGCGGACGGCGTCGGCGGTGCCTTGATACCAGGAGGTGTCGGTGAAGGTTTGTTCGGCGGCGAGCAGTTCCACGAAGCCTCCGGCGAAATGATCGAACTTGTAGGATTGCGAGATATGCCGATGCAAGGAGGCGGAATTGAATTGGGTCAGCAGGTAAATGCGGCGCAGGCCGGAATTGATGCAATTGGAAATGGGGATGTCGACGATACGGTATTTGCCCGCGAGCGGCACGGCCGGCTTGGCACGCTCCTTGGTGAGCGGGAACAATCGTGTGCCTTGTCCTCCGCCCATGATGACGGAAAGGACGTTACTGGTATTAATGGTCTGCCGTCCGGTTTGTGACATACAAAGATTCCTTTTCCACGAAAAACGCTTGAAGGCAAGTTATACGCCTCCCCCGCAACGAGCAAGGCGCAGTTTTACGGCAGGTAAACACCGCATTTCCCCGACCCCTCCGAAATCTCGCAAACGCATACCAACCAAAAAATGTTCACGCATTGGCAAAAGACGGGAAGCTTTTTCCCACCCGCTCGCGCTAAGGATAAAGCATAATCAAATTTTGATTGAGCGATGTTTTGAACATAACAATGGATGCGAGTGCCACGAATGTGGCCGTCGGAGCCCCATCGCGCGGCGCATCCAAGGAACGCGTGAGTTGTTTTCATTGTGGAGACATTTGCACGAATACACTCTGCGCCCGTGGCGAAAAGGTTTTTTGCTGCCAGGGCTGCCTGACGGTCCACGATTTATTGGCTGAAAATGGGCTGGAGCACTTTTATGCCTTGAACAGCCATCCAGGTGTGCGCGGCCGGGGCGCCAAGCGTGAGCAGTGGGCTTTCCTCGATGAGCCCGCGCTGCAACAGAAGCTGATCGATTTCACAGACGGCACACTGAGCCGTGCCACCTTCCGCATCCCGGCCATTCACTGCGTCGCGTGCGTGTGGCTGCTGGAGAATCTTTTTCGGCTGCACCCAGGCATTGGTAATTCCCAGGTCAATTTTCTAAAACGCGAGGCAACCGTTTGTTTTACGCCGCAGAAAATTGCCTTGAGCGAAGTGGTCACCCTGCTGGCGTCCATCGGCTACGAACCCGTGCTCACGCTGGGTGAATTGGGCCAAGCCAAGCCGGCTTCACCGCGCAAACGCCAATGGGTCCAGATTGGCATCGCCGGTTTTGCGTTCGGCAATATCATGTTGTTCAGCCTGCCGGCGTATTTGGGGCTCGATGCTTTCAACGCGCCGGTGTTTCACCGACTGTTCAACTATCTCAGCCTGGCACTGGCCTTGCCGGTATTGATTTACAGCGCGGCGGATTATTGGAAATCCGCTCTGCTGTCCGTGCGTCAGCGTGTGCTTACGCTGGACGTGCCGATCGCGCTCGGTCTGGCGGCGCTTTACGGGCAAAGTCTTCTGGAAATCAGCTCCGGCCGAGGCGAGGGCTACCTCGACTCACTGGTCGGGCTCATTTTCTTTCTGCTGTGCGGACGGGCGTTCCAACAAAAAACCCATGACCGCATGGCGTTTGACCGGGATTACAAATCTTTCTTCCCGCTTTCCGTTACCCGCAAGAGCAGGAAGGATGAAGTGCTGGTTGAGGAAACCGTTTCACTTTCGCAGCTCGCAGTGGGAGATCGCATTGTTCTTCGAAATGGGGAACTGATTCCGGCTGATTCCAAACTGATGCAGGGAGCGGCGTTTATTGATTACAGCTTCGTCACGGGAGAATCAGCGCCCGTAGCAAAGAGCGCGGGCGACTATCTTTATGCCGGCGGAAAACAAACTGGCGCGGTCGTCGAGGTCGAAATCGCGAAAGAGGTTTCGCAGAGCTACCTGACGTCACTTTGGAATCACGAAGCGTTTCAAAAAAATTGTGATGACAACTTCAATACGCTCACGAATCGCTACAGCCGCCGATTCACGTTCGTGGTCATCAGCGTTGCGATGGGAGCGGGCCTGTTTTGGACGCTGGCCGGGAATCCGCTGCGGGGTATCAAAGCCTTCACCTCGGTTTTGATTGTCGCGTGCCCATGCGCACTGGCTTTGGCCGCGCCATTCACCTTGGGTACCGCACAGCGAATCCTCGCGCGAATGGGTGTTTTTCTCCGCAATGCGCTGGTAATCGAACGCATGGCGCAAGTGGACACGGTGGTGTTCGACAAAACCGGCACGCTCACGACTGCCACTTCCAGCGGAATCTCTTTTGACGGGGAAAAATTGGATGAAACGGAGGAGCGATGGATTTATTCGCTCGCAAAACAATCCACGCATCCACTCTCGACGCGGATCAGCGCGTCGCTTCGAAACAAAGTTTCCGCTGAAGAAGTTATTGATTTCTGCGAAACAGCCGGTGGCGGAATTGAAGGGCAGGTTGACGGGCATGAAATCAAGCTTGGCTCACGTCATTGGGTTGAATCGCACATTCTCAGTGAGGTTAAAAATGGAGAAAAGCAGGATGCCTGTCCTACGGATGGCAGCAGTGTTTGTATCGTCATCGATGGAAAAGTCCGTGGAACTTTTGTCCTCGCGAATTCCATTCGCACCGACATCGATCAACTTACCCGGAAACTTTCCGTTGAATACGACCTTGCGCTTCTGAGCGGCGACAACGAATCCGACCGTGAACGGTTCTGGAACCTGTTCGGCAACGACGAGATGATGCGATTCAACCAAAGCCCGCTCGACAAGCTGAATTTCATTCGAGACGTACACACCGCGGGCAGCACCGTGATGATGGTCGGCGACGGGCTCAACGATGCGGGGGCGCTGAAACAAAGCGATGTCGGTGTGGCGGTGGTGGAAAAAATCGGGACATTCTCCCCGGCCAGCGATGTGATTCTCGAAGCGACGCAGGTGCCGCGGCTTCATGAAATTTTAACCTTTGCCCGCAAATCCGCGCGCATCGTGCGATTGAGCTTTGGCGTTTCCGCGGCTTACAACCTCATCGGCATCAGCATCGCCGCTGCTGGAATACTTTCACCGCTGATTTGCGCGGTGTTGATGCCGATCAGTTCCATTTCAGTCGTGCTGTTCGCGTGCGGTATGACGCGATGGGCGGCGAGATGCGTTATCAAAAATTCCGAGTGTCGAATGACGAATGGAGCGGAGTCCATCGCCGACACCGAGAGTCCCCTGCTCTCCCCATTCGTCATCCGTCATTCGTCATTACCCAAAGCATGAACGTCATTTTAATCCTCATCGCCATCAGTCTCGGCATCGCGCTGTTTTTTCTCGGCGGCTTTATCTGGTCCGTCCGCTCGGGACAGTTCGATGATACCTGCACCCCCTCGATGCGGGTGCTCGCCGACGACGAACGCGCCAAGTCATTTATCAATTCAACCAAAAAT
>DASZPR010000377.1:0-11737 GCA_035550235.1 Verrucomicrobiia bacterium
GAATTCAAGACGCCTCTGGCGGCGGATAATTGCGACAACTCCGTCACCGTCACCTGCGACCCGCCCTCCGGCAGCATCTTCGGCCCCGGTGATCACACCATCTTCACCACGGCTGTGGATTCGAGCGGCAATACCAACACGTGTTCGTTCACGCTTACGGTCCTGTCACCATTGCATGTCGTGTTCGACTCGCCGTGCGACGACAACATCGATGACAACACTGCTGAACCGGACGCCGGCTTCACCGACATGAATTGCCCGGACAGCCCGTCCACGCCCGAAATCGTAACACGCTTCAACACGGGCGATCGGATTTGCCACACCGTGCGGCTGCTGGATTGCAACGACAACGACGTGACCAGCCAATTAGCCGCATTCTGCACCGTGCACATCGACGTGACGGAACGACAGGGCTCATATTACGACTCGATCCTGGTCAAAGATCTGGCCGAGAGCTATTCCGGAACCAGCTCACAAGGCGGAATCATGGTGCCGTGCAACGGCTCATTTCAATACGTGCTGGATACGCGCAATTACGACGCACACACCATCAACAACAGCAAATTCTTCCGGAGCTGCGTATGGGTCGAGTACAACTCATCGCCGGGAGTGCCGGTGGGTATGGAAGACGTGGTATTGGAAAGCAAATGACGTTGGATAAAGCTGCGGAAGCCTCCCGCTTTATGCCGGAGGCTTCCGTTTGAATGCAATCGTTCACATGGATCAGAATAGTTTTAATCGCACTCGATGGACGGTCTGGATCGCTCTCGCGATCCTCGGAGCCGGGTTGCTCAGCTACGCGGTCCGAAAACATGGCGCGATCAACCGGCCCAAGTCTTCTGCGATTGCTGTCAATCCCGTCGAAAATAAAAAGTCCCCTCCGCCAGCGGCCATTTTCACCGACTATTCTCCTCCCACCACCAACGCGCTCGGCCCGGCGTTGAATATAAATCCAAACACGGTTTTGGCGTCGGTCAATGGCCATGCGTTAATCGCTCAGGAAGTTTTGCCACCGGGCTACTCCAATCAACCGGTGTCCTTCGAAGCCTGCAAATATTTCGTGCAACGTGCCATCGACCGCGAACTGATTCTTCAGACCGCCAAAGCCCAGGGCGTCTCTCTGAACGATTCGCAGCAACAGCAAATGTTGGATTTTGAAACCACTCGGGAACAACACGGCCCCGACCTCGTTCGCAGCCTGAACGACAGCGCGGCGGAGATAGTATTTGAAATGCGCGATGCGGAAGCATTCATGCTGCAAACTTCCTTGCTGCAAAGGGCCGGCGCCTCGCCCAATGTGACCTCGCAACAGGTCCTGAATTACTACCAGCAGCACGCATCCGAGTTTGGCGAACTGCCGGCGGATGGATTCGCCCGGCAGGAGGCTTGGGACAAAATTGATTTCTACATTCGCGAGACTCTAGCTTCCAAGGTGAGGTCGGATTTTCAAACGAAGCTGACGGATTACATGAACGGGCTTAAAACGGGGGCGAACATTCAATTCACATCCCTTGCCGCGCTGGCCGGCCCCAGTTAATAAATCTCTTGTTCGGTGTCAGAATTCGACTCAATGGCTGAACGGCATATTCTGCTTGATGCGATAAACATCGGTGGGTCCGAGGATCGACGCTTTTCGCAATGACCGCCTGCGTTTGGCACTCTTGCCTTGCATCAAGTGACGCTTGCCCGCGCCGCGGAACATGACTTTGCCGGTGCCGGTAATTTTGAAACGCTTGGCCACGGACTTTTTTGTTTTAATACCCTTGGGACGTCGCATAATAATTTTCTTTCGTTTAACGAGTGCTGGGATTCATTGGCTCCAGGGTGGAAATTTCAGCCGGCGTTTCGAGTTGTTCACCAGCCAGGTGGTTCAATTGCGTTCTGAATTGATGGTCGCAGAATCCGTTTCAGCGCCGGGGCGCTGATACCATTCCCGCAGTCCCACGCGCAATTCCGGCAAAAGAAGCTGGTCCATCACCGCGTGAACCCGTGAGGAGTGTTGTCCTTCCAGCATCTGGAACCAGTCATACACTCCAATCAAAGCATGAACCTGGCGCAGCGGCTCCGAACCATCCTTCGCCCCCGCAAAATTTTGATCGTAACACTTCTGCAATTGGGAATCGGTGAATCTCACAGAGCGCCCTTCAAGACTGCCTCGGGCCTTCCGGCAACGAAATCGGCCACGCGACGATTCGCATCCGCCACTTCCTCATTGGTCATCTGAAGATTGACGAGTCCGCGGGCCATGTCGGAATTGCGATAGCCCTGGTCATCGGAGAGTTGGAGCCATTTGTAGGCTTCAATTCGCGATTCAGACGCGTTCACCGGGAAACGATCCAGACTGGCACGATGATGGTTGATGCCCAGCCGGTGTTGAGCTCCGGCATCGCCTAAATGCGCGGCCCGGTCAATCCACAACATGGATTGCGCTTTGTCGGAAACCATGCCCTGTCCCTCGGCGTACATGACACCGAGATTCAGTTGGGCCAAAGCGTGGCCTTGCTCGGCGGCTTTGCGATACCAGTTCGCGGCCTGGGCATAATCCTGCGCCGCGCCTTTCGCGTTCGCAAATTTTACTCCCAGGGTGAATTGCGCGTCGGCCACACCGCGTTCTGCCTGGG
This sequence comes from Verrucomicrobiia bacterium, assembly GCA_035550235.1. Taxonomy (GTDB): domain Bacteria; phylum Verrucomicrobiota; class Verrucomicrobiia; order Limisphaerales; family DASXHY01; genus DASXHY01. The sequence goes on from DASZPR010000377.1 coordinate 2,622, forward strand.
CCTCGACGGTTTCCTGAGCGGGCACCGCGGGACTACCGAACCACTGTGTAAAGAATGATGTTTTCATAATGAATGCGAAATCGAGCCGACGCGTTTATTTGACTGCGGGAACCTTCCTGATGGATCACTCCTGGTCTGTGATTTTTTATGAGCGGCCCCGAAAACCACTGCCCCTGTCAGCGTAGGGAGACTCAGCACCCGACGGCTTTTCTTTCAACTACCATGGTCGCAGGGAGGTTCAGTAATAGCTACGGATATCTTAATAAAGATGACTGGCCCGGCGACGAGGACTTGAGGGGCTATTCTTCGTGTTTATAGGGATCGCGTTTCAGAGCCCAACTAATTCTCCTTGCCCAGGTATTTTGACGGGTTCCGTATCCTATCCAGGCGTTCAGCCTCGACCTCGTTCACATCCGCAAGCCGACGTCGCTTTCGAAAATTGGCCGCGACTGTAGCAGGGAACGCCCAAACCTGTTTGGCCAGTTCGAAAATTGTGAAGCAAATGACTTTAAATATATGCATGAGATAGTTCGCGTCAGAGGACGGTTCGCGTTCTCCGAGTTTGAAAATCTTCCATCACCAGAAAACCTGGCACGCTGCCCCGAACCGGACCACCGACCAATTCCACCTCGGACTCGAACAACAGCGGGAATACCTGTTTGGCCTCCTTTCCCAGCAACTGATAGCTGCGAGCCAGGCGCTTCGGGCCGGGAATCGAGGTGCCGCACCAAAAGCGAATCTGGCCGTGCTCCGTAACGATGATAGGCTGCAAGACGCCGATGCCCTCGTCGGCCCGGCCGGGCGGGGTGACATAGCCCCGCTTCATTGAACCATCGGCCAGCGTGAACACGGCCCGCACGACAAACATGCGATCCGCCGGGTTGAGTGGTCCGGCGGCCACGAATGGCCGGACGGTTAATTCATCCTGGCCACCCTTCGCCGCCTCATCCAAATTAAATTCCCAAATGGGAAAGGTTTCGAGATCGTTCGGGGTCAGCTCATAAATCTGCCTTCTGATCCGCAGAGCCGGGTTTTCGTTGGCGACATTAACTGGCTTCATATCCGTTCAGGAAACCGTGACTTCGATTTGCTGGGGCTTGGCTTTTTTCGTCTTTTTCGAGGGCTCTTCGGAGCCATGAAGGGGGTTGGGCAGAGCCTTTGTCATCCAATGATTTTTTCATTCTCAATTCTTATTTTGTTTGTGGGGGCAGCGTGCGGCGGCTGCGGGTGGGAGGTCAAATGCACCGTTCCAGCTCTTCAATGCCAATCGCCAGCGGATCGTTCTTGCGGACTTCCGCTACTCTCTGTGATGGGAGCGCGGCGGCGCGAACCGGCCGCTTCGCTGCCTTCGCGACCAACGCTTTCAGATGTTTCCGCAACTTTCCCCCGTCCGTTTTGGCGCCATGTAAAATCGGTTTCATCCCGGTTACAGTTTGGGTTTCGCCGAGGGCGCCGGCCAATACCTTGTTTATCTTTCGCCAATAGCCTCCTGCTATGGGCGTTGCAATCGGGGTGCGTTTGAGATTTTGGACGGCTGGGGCAGTGGTCCATACTCCGGTTCCCGTGTTTCTCCGGCCATCGAATGAGCGAGTGGTGGATTCGTCTTGTTCACGTATTTGCGCACCAGCCAGTTCTTCTGCGCGGCTTCGATCAATCGTTCCAATTCGCGCATGGAAGTCTGCGTTTGCCGGACCAGGCCGGGCAGATCTTTCGCTTCGTCGGCCAGCGCACCCGTGACTCCGGGCAAATCAGCCGCGGCGAGATTTACGTTCGTGACCGCGCTTTGCAGTTGGTTCATCGTCTGGTTTGCTTTCGCCAGGATTTCATGCGCTTCGTCCAGCAAGGAGGTATCGGTAATCAATTGGCCAACGGTCCCCTGGCCTCCTTCAACGGCCGCCGCCATTTTATCCATGCGCATGGTAAATTGATCCACGTGCTCCCGGGTCTCGCGCAGCTCCTCGCCCAACTTCGCCCATGTGTCCAGGCCAGCGCTGGTTTTTTTCAATACCAGCACCGCTTCGCGGCGGATGTCATCGACCGCGGTTTCCAGCGGACTTTGAAACTGATCGTTGCAAACGATGGAAGCTTTTGCTTCCGGCAATGGCTGCCCGCGGCCTCTGGTAATTTCAAAAAATGCGTCACCGGCGACTCCGAATTTCTTTTTCACCACTGCCGACGAATCCGCGCGCACGAACCGGAAAAAGTCGCGGCGAATATTCGTCTCAGCTTCCATTCGGCCCGTTGGGTCCACGATGACATCGGAAACCGAGCCCACGAGTGTGCCCAGGAAATAAACTTCCGAGCCTTGCCGGATTCCCGCGGCGCCGGCTTCGGGCAAAACAATTCGCAGCGTCACGCGGCTCCGGAACCAGCGTTGGCTATGGCCCATCCACACCACCGCCGCGGCGAGCATCGCGATAATCACGAGCACGAAGACGCCGGTGATTTCATTGACGCGACGAAATTTGAAACGTTCTTCGGTTTGATTTGTCTCCGCCGCCCCTGGCTCCAGGCTATCGCTCATTTTATTCATAACTAGAGGTAGGTCAGCAGCGATATGACGGCGGAGATGACAAACAGGCCCGCGACGGAACGCGTGAGGGCGCGTTGGGTGGCTCGGGGGATATTTGTGACTGAATGACCGACCCCCAACCCGCCGATGCAGCAGGACGCGCTGGCAAACAACGCGGGTAAAATGCTTTTCGCAAAAATGTTGAGCATGTCCTTGGGTTGGACCGCTCGCGACACGGTGTCCGCAAATAAAAGGAAATCTCGGCTGCCGTTACCGGTTGAGGCCGCGAAAAAGTAACCGCTTATGAAGGCCACAAAGATAAAGACAATCGTCAGGCAAAAAGTGGAAACGGTGGCCCCGAGCACGCGCGGCACGACGAGTTGCAGAAAAGCATCGCCGCCCGCCGCTTCAAGTGCTCCAACGTTCCCGTCGATTTTCAACACCCCGAGTTCCGTGGTCATCGCGCTTCCGCTGCGGACAATGACGACAAGAGTTATCAGCACCGGCCCGAGTTCACGTGCCACAATGATCACTAACACGGGCCCGAGCAGTTGCGACTGGCCCGCCGCGCCGATCCAAGAGGAAAGTTGCACCACCACCGAAATGCCCACGAACACTGCCAGGGCGCCGACGAACAATAAAGGCTCGATGCCGATGGACATGACTTGCCGCGAAAACGCCAATCGAGCCGGGCGTGTCCAATAGCGCGGGCGCAGACCGGTATAAAGCGCGGTCCCGATCACGGCTGCGGCATGGCGCACGTCGTCCCAATGCCTGCGCACAGAACTCCCCGGTCCCGCCACCATTTTAAACCACCAGCCGGGAGTGGCGATTGGCAGCCGCTGGGAATTTTGAGTTGCGCTCATCGGGAAAGAACCTCGCTGACAGGCGACAACGCGGGAACATGATCGCTAACTACTTTTATCGAAACCAGAATCGGCAATGACAACAAGGCGCCCGGAATGCCCCAAAGCCAGGTCCAAAAAATCAGCGACACAAAAATCACTACCGGATTAAGAGTGAAACGGCGTCCGAGCAAAACCGGTGTGATGAGGTTCGTTTCCAAAAGATGCAGCAACAAATACCACGCCGGCGGGAGCAAGGCCCGCCACAATGTCGTCTCAAAGGTCAGCAGTCCGACCGCCGCCAGCAGAATGATTCCGGCTACCGGGCCGAAGTAAGGCACGAAATTCAGGACGGCGACGAATATTCCCCACATGGCGGCATTGGGTACGTCCATGAAATAAAGACCCGCACTCACCACGACTCCAAGCCCCACGTTGATGAGCGTCACCGAAAGCAGGTAGTTGGAGATGTTTTGCTGAATTTCGTGGCTGATTTCAACCGCGCGTTTTTTGTCAGCCAACGTCGGCATGACGTGAACCAGTTTTTGCAGGAACAAATCGCCGGAGGCCAGCAGGAGATAGAGCAACACCAGCGTCTCCATCAATCCCGCCAAAAAGAATTCGGTCCAATTGATAACGGAGGCGGAGCCGTGGTTGTCTTTGACCTGTACCGTTGGGGCATTCTTTTGCTCTTCCTTTTTTTCCGCTTCCGTCGCCCCCAGATTGTTGACCGCCGCCGCTGCCGCACTGAAACGCGCGCCGGGCGGCAACAGCCTCTGAATGCGTTGCCGCAACTCCGTCATGTGTTGCGGTGCGTCATTCACCCACGCCATCGCAGGGCGGTCGAATCGGCTGAAGCCGACCACCACGCCCGCAACCAAAATCAGAAGCACGATCGCCGCCGAGATGGCCGGCGAAACACGACAGTAAGAAGCCCATCGAATAAGCGGCTTCAAGGTCATGGCCGCCACGCAGGCGAAGAAGATCGGCAACAGCACCGGACGGGCGAAATAAAGAGCGCCGACGATTCCCAACACGATTAAAACGATTTGTGCCAAAGCCGTTTTTGAGAGCGTGAGCGCGACTGGTTGGCCTGGCGACGGTTCGTCCCGATCCATCACATTCCGGTCGTCGGTTTTCATTCGGCCCTGGTCTCAACTCAACCGCACCGTCGTGGTGCCATCGAGACGTTTGGATAAATCAATCGGATCGCCCACGGAAACCTGCTGGGGATTCACCTGGTAGGCCCAAACTTCGAAGTGCGCCAGCTTGGCTTCGCCGTAAATGGTCGCGAAAGCGCCATCCACCGCGTCCGCTCCGTGCGCGACTTTCACCCGGCCGATGCGCGGCACATTAAAACGCGGATCAAAGGTCATCCACTCATTGCCCAGATACACTTCGCAGTAGGCGTGAAAATCCATCGGCGTTCCCGGATCGATGAATCCGATGTCGGGCAAGTGGCCGGTGACATAACGCGCCGGCAAATTGAACGTGCGGCACAACGCGATGGCGGTGTGGGCAAAATCGCGGCAAACGCCGAAGCGCCGCTCGATGACTTCGGACGCGGAGAGATCAGCGCGGCCGGACAAGTAACGATACTCGATTTTGTTGTGCACCCAATCGCAGATGGCTTGCACGCGCGGTAGACCGTGCGGGATATTTCCGAACTGGTTCCAGGCGAAATTCATCAGCTTATCCGAATCGCAATAGCGGCTGGGCAGTGTGTAACGCAACAACTCAAACGGGAGCTGCCCCACCGGCAGGATTTGGCCCACTATTTCCCGGCTGTCGGGTAAAGACGAAACGGCCACCAGAGCATCGTGGCGAATTTCATTGCGGCCGGGCATCAACGTGGAGCGATAAGTGATGTTGCCGTGCGAATCCTGAAATTCATACGACGGCATCCCGATGCCAAAGGACAGTTTCTCCTGCATCACCAGCACCCGGCCTTCCAGCCGGGGTTTGAGCACAAAGAGAACCGGCGTGGGCACAGTGGTTTCATAAGCGATACTGCAACCCACGCGCACGGTGATATTTAAAGGCGTCCAACTCATGGTCGGGTCAAAAGTGTAATGGCCATTTGGAGTTACCGCCGGAAGCTTTCGCGATCGTCTGCTTCCAACCAGTCGAATGTGCTGTTCATTTGCGGATTCAAGCCGAGCTTGTGGCAGTTCTCAATGAAGTAATCGCGCTTGTGCGGATCTTTCATCAAGCTGCTCGCTTCCGCCTCATCGGACCACGCCTGGATTTCCTCGGCCGTTTTCAACGTGCCGGTGGCATGCAACCAGAGACCCATCTCTTCATAGTCCTTCGCCGTTTGGACAGCGCTCTTGAATTGGTCCGCCGTGATGCCCTTGAACGTGAACAGCATGTTGTCGAGGGGGCAATCAAAATGATATTGGCCCAAGGTCCCCGCCATGCTGGCGCGGCATTTATCAATCGTGCGGCTGGCAATCGCGAATCCCGCCAGGCGATAGCGCGGGCTATGGGGCGCATGTTTAGTCAGGTCTCGATCGGCATACGGAATGTTCATAATTTTTTTGGCGACGGAAAGTTGGGCTTGTGGCCGGGATATTTCTAAAGGTGCAAGCTCAAAGGATGATTCCCGCTGGAACCAAACGGTTCGCCGGACTTTCTTTGGAGACTTCGCTATTCGGGTGCACAAACACCGTGGATTCGTCATAACTAATCCGCTCCACCTGCTTTGTCGGTATCAATGTGTCCTGGCCGGAAAGCCGATGGCCGGTTTTAACGACCAGTTGGCCGATCGTCCACTCTTCGGCGTCCATCATAAAATCGCTGACGTGGCCGATGGTTTCGTCCCCTAGGCGCACGAGATAACCATTCACGGCTTGCGTGCTGCGGATATGAACTTCCCGTTCAGGTTGCGGTCCGATGGTTTCGGCGGCATTACTTTTCCAATACAAGGGCTGGCGATAATATTGGTGATATTCCTCCTCGAATTGCCGGGAAAGCGGCTTTTGCGAATCGATTGAAGGGCTGTTTTCGATTTTTTTCCGGGTAAGGCCCACGCGCACGATTTTCCCGGAGGCTGCGGGGCTGGCGAGCGAATGCGGCGAAATCAGCACCTTACGGCCCGGCAACCAGGTACCGGTGTCCACCACCAGATAACGAATCGCCCAGTTCTGATCGTCAAAATAGAAATCTTTTATATGGCCGATTTCACCATCCGTCGCGCCCAGGGTGTCCCCGTATAATTGTTTGAGGCTTCGTAACATAAAATTGTCTTTCGGGTATGGTTCTACTTTTTCCGTTCCTGGTTGCCGCGTGAACGAAACGCTCCACAGAGGGTGGCAATCAATCCGGCGCCCTTAATGAGGGGTTGCAGCCAGGAAACTTCCGCGCCGTTCTGAGAACCCCGTTTGCTCCGAAAAGCGCGCACGCCCGACATGAGCAATGCCGCCGCGGAAGCGACTGAACCGGCCACGCGCGCTCCCGCGCTTAGGGTATTTTGCCATTGCGTCACCGAATCCAATTTTTCCATCAATTGCGCGCGGTTCAGTTCGCTTTCCGCGATCAGCAATTCTTTGCGCAACGCCAGCAGGCTCACGCGAGGTAATGTTCGAGGCATACCCGGTCCTTTCTCAATTGATCCAATGTTGCCGGGAGCATTTGCCAATTACGCTGGAGAACTACAAAGTGGCGGTACAGAAAAACTGCGGCGGCGCTGTAAATCGCTGTCAAGGTCAGCAGCACAACAATCGGCGAAAGTGACCAGAGCATGACTACCAGCGCAACGGTGAGAGCGGCTCCCGCAAGGAAGCCGAACACCGCCACGCCGAGAGCCACTAAGATCGCCCGCAGGGCTCGCTCCCGCTCCTCCTGCACTTCCACCATCAGCAATTCCAGCCGATTTTCTGCAATCACCAGGAGTTGTCTGGCGAAATGTTTCGGCGAAACTTCGCGGATCTCGGAGTCGTTGATGGCGGAAGGTCGCATGGCAATCAATCGTTCCGCGAACAGCGGCGGGCGGCCAGAAAACCGACCACCGCGCCCACACCGAGGGCGATGGCGATCGCCTGATAAGGATTCTCGCGCACGGTTTTGTCCGCGGCCTTGGCTCCCTGGACCGCTTTGTCGCGAACGCTGCCATAGATTTCTTTACCGCTTTCCAACGCGGCGGCGAGGCGCTTGCGGGCTTCTCCCACTTTTTCCCCGGCCACATCGGCCGTGGCGGCCATCAATGCGCGTGCATCTTCGGCGAGTGTGCCCAGGTCATTTTCAACTGCTTGTGATTGTTTAGTCATATTTTTAGTTTGGTTTTAATTTGTTAACGCCTGCGGTATTCAAGCCCGACCGGGTTTGAGAACCAGCAACACGATTCCCCCGACGAGCGCGATGGCTCCGACGGTCGGCGAAATAAAGTGGGTGACCGTGGTTTCAAAATGCATTCCCAGGAAGTCAATCGGCTGGCCCGGTGTTTTGAAAGTGATGCCCGAGTAAGCGAGCACCACGAGACCAGCAATGATGAGAACTATCCCAATAGTTTTTTTATTCATGATAAATTTTTAGTTCGATTTTTTTTGACGGCGCTTCAGATCAGCCGTTTGCGTCCGGAAATAAAATTAACCAGTATAAGGACGATGGCGACGACCAGCAGGATGTGGATGAACCCGCCGATGGTGTAGCTGCTCACGAGACCCAGCAGCCAGAGGATGAGAAGAACGATTGCAATAGTGTATAACATATTTTTCTTTATGGTTTTATTTGGTTTCGCGAAAAGTTTTTGCGCGGGAACTTAGTTTTTTCTCCGATTATCGGCGCGACGCTCATCGTAATTGTCCTGTTTGTGTTCCGGTGGCGCCCATTGTTTCGGGTACTGCCGGGCGATCACGGCATGATGATTCGCGGGAGAATCGTGAAAACCGACATTCACCGAGGGCGAGGCAAACAACACATTGACCGCAACGTGCGGCGGAGCGGAGCGCGAGACCCACGAGCGTCCATCCTGATAAACATATTGATGCCGGTAGCTGCTGTAATAAACCTGGTAAGCCGGGTAATAAACGTAGTCGTCCTGCACCGCGACGCCCGTTTCCACGTACACCGACGGCGGCGGCGCGTATGCTTCCCTGCGGGGTCCGTCCACATATCCGACGCATCCAGTCAGGAGGCTCAAAGCCGCCGCACCGAAGATAAATCCAATTTTTGAGTTTTTAATTTTCTTCATAAAATTCTTTTAGTTTAAGGCGCAATTTTGTCGCTGGCCCATTGGCGGGCCTGTTGGAAACCTTCCTTGACGGAATCAAAGGCCTTTTCGGAAGTGGCTTTCACGCTATCCCAGGTGGATTCGGTGGCGTTCCGAACGTTGTCCAATTGTTTGGTCAATCCCGAGGCTTGATCGCGCAATGCCTGAAGTTTGGGTTTGGCGTCAGCCTTGACCGCGTCACTCGAACCTTCGATCTTGGCGGAGAGTTGGTCCAAATCCTTATTGAGCGCATCCAATTGGCCCTGCATTTTGGTCACGAACTCGGCTTTTTGCGCAAAAGTATAGTTCTTCATGTCCTGCACCGCGGTGGCGGTTTCGGATTTGGCCTTGTCCAGCTGCTCGGAGGCCGTGGGCTCTTTGTGGCAGCCAACGGTTAAAACGATCACGGACAGGACCAACATTAAGGATTTCGATTTCATAATTAGCGTTTACCGCACGACCGAACCGTTATTTGAGTTTTGGTTTCCTCTGCGAGTTCGGCGATGAAGACTTTTGAGTTATCGCACCGAGCCGGTTCCGATTAGTGGGG
>DASZPR010000378.1:0-7712 GCA_035550235.1 Verrucomicrobiia bacterium
CGCCAGAGCCGCTGTAATTTGACAGTTTCAGCGTGTCCATCGACAAGCCCCATCGTTATGGCGCCGGGCAAGACCTGGTTGGACGGGAAATTTCGGGGGGCCGAGGCGGGATTTTTCCATCCGTGCCGAGGCATGACACAACGTCCGATCATCGGTGGATTGCTAGTGCCTCCGGCGTTGTATAAGTCGGTATTGGGAGCATCGGTTTCCCACGGCCAAAGATCCACCCATTCACAGTCGACAAAAATCGGCGTCTCAGACGGATTCTTCACGCCCGATTCTTTCTTAAAATAATATTGGTCATTGTTCGGGATGTCGGTGCGATAATTATTCGGCTCCTTGTAAAGCCAGCCATTGATGGCGTAGCTGCCGGTGTAAATCTTTGGGGTATGGACGGGAGGACCGCCCCCGTTGTCGTACCAGGTCCAGGCGGTCTCGCAATTACCGGCGGCATTCGCTGCGGTGAGGGGTTGAGCTTCTTTGGTGGAGGGACATAGCCGCACCAGGTCCGCTTTGGCGTAGGCGTTGATGAGAGTGCCCATCCACAGGCTGCCAGGGGCAGCGGGGTCGGAATACCCGATGAATCCGCCGGTGTCGGTGACATACATCGCACCCGCCAAAGTCAATTGCCTGACGTTGTTCACGCACTTGATTTGCTGCGCTTTGATTTTGGCCTTGGCCAAGGCCGGCAACAGCATGGCCGCCAGAATGGCAATGATCGCGATAACCACCAGCAGCTCGATGAGCGTAAAACCGCGGAGATCGCGAGCAGGAGTTTTCAGTTGGGGTTTCATGGGGGTGTCGAATGTCAACCCATGGTCACTCGGTAACAGAATAGGTCAAGCGCAAAGACGCGCCGCTATCGTCGTGGTTTCCGAGTAAACCAATTGGCTGGATGAATGGGTTATAAGATCTAGAGCTACCGTTTTTGTTACCAATCTTGTTCTGATTTGGCAAGTTACCCGTTCGGGTAAACTCGAGTTTTTCGGCAACGCAATTTTCGTCACGATAGCAGAAACATCGTGGGAATCATGTCACCTAATCATATGACACGTTCATTACGGATACCATCGCCAGAACTGCCGATGGAGAGGGGTGCGCGGTATCCAAGGCTGTTAAATGAGTCAAATGATTAAATCGGCTCAACGTGCGAAGGGTTTTCCCCTTATTTAACCATTCACAACTTTGGTGTCTGTCCTGGTTGATCGGGCTCAATTCGTTCTCGCGATTGCTGACTTTTGGAGTAGTTTTCCAGCATCCATGAAACCTTACGTCATCTGTCATATGTGCACGAGTCTCGATGGCAAAATCATCGGGCATCGATGGGGGAAACTTTCGGGTTACAAACATGAAAGCACGTTGTTCGAAACCACTGCGGCCAGTTTCGGCATTGGTGCGTGGCTTGTCGGCACGACGACGATGGATGAATTTGATGGGCCCAAGAAAAAACTCCCGCGTGCACCCAAAAATTTTAAACGCGGCGATCACGTTGCGAATAAAAAAGCCAAGTCATTCGGCATCGGTGCGGACGCGAAAGGTGTGTTGCGATTTGAGCACGATGAAGTCGGCGGTGATCACGTGGTGTTGCTCGTCACGGAGCGCGTGAGCAATGATTATCTGGCGCACCTGCAATCTGCGGGTGTTTCGTACCTGTTTTGCGGCACGCGAGAAATCAATTTGCCGACGGCTCTGCGCAAGCTGGGCCAGGCATTCAAGTTGAAAAAACTCATGCTGCAAGGTGGCGGCAAATTCAACGGTGCGATGCTGGGCGCCGGGCTCGTTGATGAAATCAGCCACCTGACCGTGCCGGTGGCCGATGGTGGTCTCGGCATCGCCACCATGTTCGACGGCCCCGGCAAGCCTTCTGCCCACGCTCCAGCTAAACTTCGATTGCTCTCGCATAAGCTGATGCCCGGCGGCGTGATCTGGGCGCGGTATCGCGTTATCGAAGGACACTCGCGCTGAGAAGTTCCAAGCGCGCACTGCTTTAACTGCGTCCGGCAAAGCGGCGGAGGGCTGCCGCACTCCAAGACGCTAACGCGAGTGATGGAGCGCAATAGCTTGCGCCCTCTTCTCTCAACTATGCCCCCGCTCATTCCGAGAAAAAACGGTTTATTTCCGCGGTGGTTAGGGTGTGATCCAAATAACTGAACGTGCCGCTCTCCAACGCTTCCCGGGCTGCATTCGCAAGGCCGGTGATGGCGGCGCGATAAAATGAGGCGGCGAAGCTGATGCGTTTCACGCCGGCTTCGGCGAGTTCGGCCACGCTGAAAGATTTGCCTTTTGCGGCGACGGCAAAATTCACCGGCTTCGACACCGCCGAGCACACGGCGCGCACTGATGCCAGATCCGGCAGGCCGGGCGCGAATAGAACGTCGGCACCCGCTTTTTCGTACGCGATCAAGCGTTTAATGGTGTCGTCCAGATTCGGATTGCCGCGCACGTAATTTTCCGCTCGCGCCGCCAGCGTGAAGGGGAACGGCAGCGACCGCGCGGCTTCCACCGCGGCGGCAATGCGCTCAACCGCGTGGTTGAGGTCGTAGATAGGTTTGTCGCGATAGGGGCGCGCATCTTCAATCGAACCGCCGACCAAGCCGATTTCCGCGGCCATCAGAATTGTCTCCGCAGCAATGGCTGGAGAATCGCCGAAGCCGTGTTCCAGGTCCGCCGCGACGGGGAGTTCGGTGGCCTCGACGATTGCGCGGGCATTCGCCAGCGACTCTTCGCGGGTTAATTTTCCATCGCGCCGGCCAAGCGCGCCAGCGGCGGCGGCGCTCGAGGTCGCGAATGCCTTGAATCCGAGGCCGGCGAGAATTCGCGCCGAGCCGGCATCCCAGGGGTTGGGAATTAAAAACGCGCCGGGCCCGCGATGAAGTTCCTGAAATTGCAAGGCTTTGGTTTTCTGGGTTGTATTCATGGATTATTTTTAGGTTGGTTGAATTTTTACAGCAGCTCAATTCGCAATTCCATTCAAGATGCGGGAAAAAGTTTCATAGAACACTTCGATGTTTTAAGAGCGCTCACCCCGACCCTCTCCTCCACTTCATGGAGGAGAGGGAGACGAAACTGCGGTTTCAAGAACAGTTCAAGATGAAGCGCCCCGAAAATGCGAGCAGTCGTATTCGCTCCGCCCGCACGTTTATTTCCGTCGCAGTCAGCGCGCCGCCAGCGTCGGTTCGGTTTTCCCGAAGGCGTTGGCGAGGAAGCCGTCTACTTTCTCGTTTTCCACGAGGCCGAATTGCCGCAGCACGGGGACATGAATCATTCGCCCAGCCAATTCCTTGACGGGCAAAAATTCATTGATTGCCTGCAACACTTTGGCGTAGTCGCCTTCCTCGGGATCGATGTCATCGGATGAATCCCACGACTTCGCTTCGCTTTCCTTCCAAACGCCATTCAATTCAGGTTCGCCGTTTTCCGAAAATGTCGAGCGTTTGAAAAACAGCCGCGCGTCGCTTCGGATCAATCGGCGATCGCCCATCAGCCAGACGAGGACGGCTGCTCCCTGCAAACTGGAGCGCGCGTTGGTGATGATTCGCGTTTTCGGCGAACGGTTCAGGAGAACCGACCGAATCAACAGAGCGGAATCGGCGGGGATTTCGCCGATGCCAATCAAATCGATTTGTACGGAACGCGGTTTCCGCGCGAGCAATGCCTCCAATTTGCGGATGCGTTCGATATAATAGAAGTTGCCGTACGGAGAAATTCCGAGTTGAAACCGGCTTACTCTTTTCCTGGTTTTTGTTTTCATAAATTACTCCATTTCCAAGGGTGTAAAAAATACGGGCGGAAGCTTTCGCCTCCGCCCGTCTGTCTGCCACCTCCATGGCGTTCTGACCGTCCGGCTCAATGCCGGACAAAATTAGTTTGTGGCTTTCACGTGAGTTTACTGACGGGCAAAACTTAAGCCGAAACAAGTCCTGTAGCGGTTGAAAAAACTCGCCATTCAATCGTCCCATTCGGGACGCGATGGCAACAAACTGTTTCCCGGCAGTAAACTGCCGGGCTATTATCGGAAGTCCCTTCGGGACTGGATATTTAAAATCGGTCGCGGCTCGAAAGCTGATGCGCCGGAGGGTGCTTCGGTGAATAACTTAGGCTTGAAACTTTATTGATTTGGAGGGATAAACGTAATTGCGCGACGAAAGAGTTTGGGTCCAAATTCCGGCTCGGATCTTAGGGCCGGGGCGTCAGGACTTACCGCAAGTCGGTCGCTCAATATGAGCACTAATCCCGCATAGCGGGAGCGCCGATCAAGTAAAACCTTTTGCCGCGCTTTTTCTTTTTCCACGGGCCATCCGCAAGCGTATCGACGAAATGAAGAAGCGCGAGGAGTGGCCGCTCACGGGCGAACCTTAACTCCCCGCCTTTCACATCTGCAGATGCTTCAGCGGCCAAGCTTTCGTGTCTTGTAGGTCAGCAATGGCCGGAAGGTCGCGATGACGGAAACGAGTCCGGCATCGACGAGGTCCTGGATCACGGCCTCGATGTTTTTGTAGGCCGCAGGCGCTTCTTCGTAGAGCAGATCACGCTCTTCGCAGATGACGCGTCCGCCGAGTGGCGTCTGGACCAATTCCATCACGCCGAAGCGTTCGCGCATACGCAGTCGCGTTTCGCTGCGCGACCATTTGCGGCCCGCGCCGTGGGCGAGTGACCACGCATGCGCCGCACCGTCGCCAATCGGTTTCACGAGGTAGCTCAATGCGCCTCGGGAGCCGGGGATGACGACCGGGGAGCCATTGTTTTCGACGGCGCCTTTGCGGTGAACGTAGGCCGGCGAGTCGGGCAGGATGCCCGACACACGTTGGATGCTGTTGTGGCAGCCGTCCCACACGCATTCGGCTTCCGCGCCTAGCGTGGAAACGAACCGCCTGGCAATCAGCGAGCGATTCGCCCGGGCCCAGCGCACTGCGAAATCGTGGCTGCGCAAATATTCCTGCGCCGCCAACGAGTCCGCAGCAACGCCCTCGCCGTGATGTTCATCCACGTGATTGCGCAGCACGCTTTCGCCAAGGCCGCGTGAACCGCTGTGAACGAGCGCCACGAGTTGCTCTTTCCCGATACCGGTGCGCTTGAATTCAGCGGCGTCCACGATTTGCTCCACGGCTTGCAGTTCGGCGAAGTGATTTCCGCCGCCGACGGTGCCGAGCGCGCGGTCGAACTCCGTCGATTCGAGATCGTGCGCGGCGAGCAGTGCGCTCACGTCTTCATCCCACGAATGCTCGAGGTTAAATCGGAGCGCGGCCCAGCGGTCGAGCTTCGCATCGCGACGCAGCAAGTCGGTTTTGAACAGCGCCATGCCGCAGCCGATATCGCCGCCGATGAGGTGCGGATAAATGATTTCCTCGGTCACGAACGCCGCGCCGACGGGCGTGCCTTTGCCCGGGTGGAGATCCGGAAAGCCCACGGCCAAACGCATGCCCTCGAGCTTTGCGGTGGCGTAGAGTTGCCGCACGGCCTCGCCTTCAATCCACGACTTCGGGGACGCAATCACGCGCACGGGTGCGGTGTTGGAATGGCGTTCAGGGACAGTTTCAGTTTGCATAACAGTTCGTCGGATTACGGGATTGATGGATAATTGGATCCGTGGATGAATGGATTTTTGGATTAATGGATGCCAGACGCGTGTCGCACGCATCCATTGTCCAGAAATTCACGAATCCATTTATCCGCATTAAAAATGCGCGAGCGCCCAGGCGGCCATTGCTTTGAGCAGCGCGGCTCTGCGTGTTGGTTTTTTCTGCGGTGTGGAAATTTTTTGCGGCGGTTCGGTATAGGCGAGCCGCTCGTGCCGATACACGTCGAGTTTCGCGGCGGAAAAAATCAAATCGGTGTCACAACAATGATCGTGGTCATTTTGCCTTCCGGGTCCTGGGCTCATGAAAATCCTCCTGCTGAGTGCGGGGCGCTGTATTTTTCAACAACGCCCCGCGGTTTGGATGATGGCGCGGCCCGGTTGCTGCGAAACGAATTCAATTCGTACCGCAGATATTGATTTGAGGGCCGGCGCGGTTTGGTCGGAACAACTGCTTTCGATTTGGCTGGATCCGAATCAAGCGATTCGGTTTGTAGCTCTTGCGATAGAGCAACTGGCTTTGATAACGCATCACTGGTTTCATGGAACTCCTTTCCTGGATTTAAGGTTGGCGAATGATGATTTACGAGCAGCCGCGCGCGAAAAATTTTCGGCGCGCAAATCACGGGTCGTAAATCGCAGATGAATGACGTAGCCGCCGACGTCAGGAGGCGGAAAGATGCAAAAAAGTCGGACGGGCTACGGAAAATTAAAAAGGCAGGGCCCTGAGGCGGCTTAACGCCGTCCGTCAGGACCCGGCCTGTGCCATTTCAACAAAGAACAAACACCTCTTGCCAGCTTGCGCTGCCAACCCACGGTTTCACGGTGGTTCTTTCGGTGTTTGGAGGCACACCTCTTATCAAGCCTTTCAATTGTAAAATTTTTTCTATTCGAGCGGCGATGAATCGTTCGCGGGCACACCGCACCGGTAACGAGCCAATGCTCGTTTTCGCAAAAATCAATTTGTCACCGACTGACATCACCTGGATGCCGCTCTACGTTTGTTCACGGTCTCTAATGCCTTTGGTTGCTGCCATCTACCTTCAGTGCCGCCGGGAAATAAAAAACCCTGCTTACTTTCGTAAGCAGGGTTGGGAGAAAATCTTTAAAGTTCTACCTGCTTACACCGGGTCTATCCAAATTAGCTTCAGCCTTATGTCCAATGGCTACCGGGGATAGACCGCGGCCAAACGCACGGCCACGATTGCAGAGCCCATAGCGAGCCGCTTTCGCGACGCGCATCGTGGGCCAACTGGTGGCGGTTATGTTTGTGCAGGTTTTCATTGAATGCGTGTAAGGAATACAATAAATGGCTGGTTACAGTCTACTAATACTTTCGCGGGTATGACTATTTTAAATTCAAATATCCGTATGGATTGATGGATGACGACTCGCACACTTATTATTCTGGAAGCTTCAGCAACGGCAACACTTACTTCCCCCTCATCCCGGCCTTCTCCCTCAGGGAGAAGGAGAAACTTTTTGACGTTTTGGACAGAGTTTTAACTTGGAACTCAATCCCGCTTCAGGGTTCGTCGATGTGGCGCCGCTTCACTGCGAGGTAAAGGTAATCGGCAACTTAGTTAAACCGCGCAGGGCGAGATTCGTGCGCCAGGTGAGTGGGCCGGGTTCGAGTGCCCAGTTCTGCAGCTTCAATAGTTCCTCGAATGCGATTTGCGCTTCCATGCGCGCGAGGGGTGCGCCGAAACAAAAATGCGCGCCCCAGCCGAAGGCGAGGTGTTTGTTATCGGGCCGCGCGAGGTCAAGTTGGTCGGGATTGGGGAAACGTTCGGGATCGCGATTGCCCGCGCCGAGCACGGCGAACACCGCTTGTTTTTGCTTGATGACTTTACCGCCGATTTCCGTGTCCTGGGCGGCGATGCGG
This sequence comes from Verrucomicrobiia bacterium, assembly GCA_035550235.1. GTDB lineage: Bacteria > Verrucomicrobiota > Verrucomicrobiia > Limisphaerales > DASXHY01 > DASXHY01. The sequence goes on from DASZPR010000378.1 coordinate 7,461, forward strand.
CCGGTGTATTGTGTGGGGCTTTCGAAGCGCAGCAATTCCTCCACTGCCGAGGGCACGAGGGCGGGGTTCGCGCGCAATTTTTCCAACTGATCCGGGTTGCGCAGCAGTGCGACGACGCCGTTGCCGAGCAGGTTCGTGGTCGTCTCCTGCCCGCCGACCATGGTGATGATGCAGTTGGCGATGACTTCGTCTTCCGTCAAACGATCGCCCTGGATTTCCGCGTTCTTCAAGGAATTTACCAAGCCTTCGGGT
>DASZPR010000379.1:0-5077 GCA_035550235.1 Verrucomicrobiia bacterium
ATTTCGCGGGGGCCAAATTGCCCGAGCTCGAACAGGCCATCAAAACCGCCGGCTTCTATCGCAACAAAGCGAAAAACATCCAGGCCGCCGCGCGTTCCATCGTGGAAAAACACGGTGGCAAAGTGCCGAACACGATGGAGGAACTCGTCGAGCTGGGCGGCGTGGGGCGCAAGACCGCGAATGTTGTTTTAGGCAATGCGTTCGATATCCAGCTCGGCATCGCCGTGGACACGCACGTTACACGGCTTTCTTTTCGCTTTGGCTTCACTGACGAAACTGATCCGGTGAAGATCGAAGAAATTTTGATGAAACTCGTGCCGCAGAACGAATGGACTTTGGCCAGTCATGTGATGATCTGGCACGGCCGGCGCCGCTGTTTCGCGCGTAAACCCGATTGCAAGAATTGCGAAATCCTCAAGTTGTGTCCGCGCATCGGTGTGAAGGAGAAACTCGAGTGAGCATGGACCACGGACCACGGACCACGGACCAGTGGTATTTAATTTCGTCCGGACGCAGTGATGCCGCCTTGAACATGGCTTTGGACGAAGCGCTCCTGGAAGCCATGCCGCGCTGGCAAAAACCCCTGCTGCGGCTTTACGGCTGGACCGAGGGCGCCGCGTCCTTCGGCTACTTCCAAAAATATTCCGACATCGAACGCGCGACCTTGCTGCGCCCGCTCGTGCGGCGTCCCACGGGTGGCGGACTTGTGCCGCACGACATCGATTGGACCTACAGCCTCGCTTTTCCGACCCGCCACGAATGGTATGCCACGAGCGCGATTGAAAGTTATCGCCGCGCACATGAATGGATACGCGCCGCCTTCGCGGAATTGGAGGTGACCACGGAACTCGCACCGTGCTGCCGGAAATCCGAACCCGGCCAATGTTTTGTTGGCTACGAAAAATTTGACGTGCTCTGGCACGGAAAAAAAATCGCCGGCGCCGCGCAGCGCCGGAACAAGCTGGGCCTGCTCATTCAAGGCTCGGTGCAACCGCCGCCCATCGGCTTGCGGCGCGCCGATTGGGAGCGCGCCATGCGCGAAGCCGGAACAAAACTGTTCGGCGCACAATGGGTGGATGCCAAATCAGATGAAGTGCTCGCAGATCGCGTCGCAGAATTGGTGCGCGAAAAATATTCGCAGAAAAGTTATAACGAGAAGAGATAGTGGCGCGGGACGTCTGTGCCATTAATTCGTCAGTCGGTAAAACCGCGCGGTGCCGATAGTGGTTTCAATGACCGAAATATTCGTGCCGCTCACCGTTCTTGCGGTCGTGTCATTGGTCCACGTGTTGGTAAGGTCGCCGGCAAACTGCAGCGTGAAATTGCTCAACGGCGCCGGCCAGGAAATTTTCACGAGATCGTTGCTCATCAGGTTCGTGATCGAAAGGAAAGGAAACGGCAATACCGTCGTGGCGGTGGTCGCGGTATTGTTGGCCGTATTCTGGTCGATGGAATCGCTCCCAACGGAAGCAACATTCGTGATCATCCCGCTGAACAAAGGCGTTACCGTCAAAGAAATTGTCGCCGAACTTTGATTAGCCATATCGCCCAGTGAGCCAACGATCGGGAAGGAATTGGTCGTCAGCGTGCCTTGTGAAATGGTGGCCGATTTCAACATGACCGATTGCGACAGCGTATTGGTGAAACGAACATTCAAGGCCGTTGCCGGTCCGGCGTTGGTAATGACAATTGAGTAAACGAGATTGCTGCCGACGAATACCGGGTCCGGCGCGTCCGAGACTTTGATGCTGAGGTCCGCCGTATCGAGTGTAAAATCCGTCGCGCTCTGGCCGGTGCCGCCGGGAGCAGTGACGGTGATTTTACCGCTGGTCACATTGTCCGGCACCACCGCGCTGAGCGTTCCGTTATTGGTGACGATAAAACTCGCGGCGGGCGTGCCATTGAACGCGACCGCGGTGGCATTCGTGAAGCTCGTGCCGTTGATGGTTACGCGCGTGCCCGGAATGCCATGAGTAGGCGTGAAATCGGTGATTGTCGGGGCGATATAAAATAATCCCGCACTGTTGGTCATGCCGAACGGCGTCGCGACACTGATGGTGCCGGACGTCACGCCGAGCGGCGCCACCGCGCCGATATGATTATTGTTGGTGACGACGAAACTTGTGGTGATGCCATTGAATGCCACCGCCGAGGCGTTGGTAAAATTATTTCCCGAAATGTGCACGAGCGTACCAATGCCGCCGTTCGTCGGGGCGATGTTCGTGATCGCGGCCGGCAGATAAAAAACCTGCGAACTCGTCACGGAACCATTCGTCGTGGTGACGGTGATGGGGCCCGAAGTGGCGTTGGCAGGCACGTTGAACGAAAGCGTGCCAGGCGAAATAGTGCCGAACGTGACCACGGCCCCTCCGCCGACGGTGACATCCGGATGCGGCGATTTTTCGTTGAGACCGGAACCGAGCACGGTGATTACGGTGTTGGTCGGGCCGATGTTGGGCGAGAAACTGTCAATGCTCGGCAGGATTTTGAAATCATTGGTGGATGTCTCAGTTGAGAGCGCCGTGCCATTCGGTGGCGAGATACTTATCTTTCCCGTCGAAACACCCACCGGAACCGTCACGCGAATGGTGCCGTTATTTGAAATGGTCAGGTCCGTCGCCGGCACGCTGCCAAAAGTGATGCCGGAGATGCCGAAGAAATTCGTGCCGGTGAGAACAACGTTCGTGCCGGCGCGCCCGGAGGCCGGTGAAAAACTGGTGATCACGGGTTGAATGAAAAAGTTTGTGGCTGTGGTGATGACATTGGTGAGCGTGCTGAAATTATGCGTTACGCCGAGCTGAGATTGGAGGATGAACGGCCCGGTAGCGGCGCCGGCGGGCACACTCACCGTGATCTTGTTGTCACTATTCTTGAAGTAGCTCGCGGAGCGAACGCCATTGAAGGTCACGTTGGTCACGTTGGCCGTTTGAAAATGGACGCCGGTAATGATCACATCGGCGCCATTTTCGTAGGTCGGACTGAAATTCGTGGCATACGGCATGTTCGTCGGGACAATGATAAAAGGCTGCGGGCTTAGTTTGAACGCGCCGCCGTTGATCGAAACTCCGATAAAACCGGAAGTGGCAGCGGCAGGAACGTCGCTGATGTCAATTTCGTTATCGGCCACCACGGCACTCGGGCCGGCGGTGGAAAGTGTCTGGTTGAATTTCACGCTGAGCGAAGCGGGAGGGTGGCCGCCCGGCAGAAACCCGCCGCCGTAAATCTTGATGAACACAGTTTCACCATGCCCGCCCAGAGGAGGCACGACGTTGGTGACCAGAACCTGGGCCGAGAGCGTGGTGGCCAGCAATAAAAACGCAACGATGCCTGAAATACTTCTGACTTTCATGTGATCTTCAACTTAAACAATGCGGCATCGGCGCCCGGCCAATTCCTTTGGTCTGAGAGTAATAGCAAAATGAGCCGGAAAATCAATGATTATTGGCTGTCAGAGATGGGTTAGGGTAATCAAGGCGTCTTTTTAGGAGCCGCGATGAAAGCCCTGATGCTGGCCACAAACGTGCGGGTGTCGACTGGCTTTTCCAGAAGACCGTCAAAAATCTTGGTTCCCGCTCCCGCTTCGATCGTCAGTCCAATGATCTTCAAATGTTGAGTGGCCGGGTCTGCTTTCAAGATTCTGGCGGCTTTGGCGCCGTTCATGCCCGGCAGTTCAAAATCCATCAAGATGAGCGAGGGCAGCCGTTCACGCGCCAGCTCAATGCCGCGCTCGGCCGTTTCGGCGGTATAGACATTGAAACCGTTGGCTTCGAGAAGATTGGACACCAACTCCAAATTCCATTGGTTATCGTCCACGATGAGGATGTCCTCGGGCACGAGCCATCGATAGTCCTCGGCGCGAAGTTCGTCAAGAATTTGCGGCGCTCTGCCGAGGCGCCGCTACGTCACACTTTCCCGATCCACTTGCGGTCTTCCCAGACAGCCTTGATGGAAGTGAGATTGCGGCGGTCGAAGATGTTTTTCGCAGCGGCACCGAGCTTGCCTTTTTTGACGTTGTTGAAGGCGTCGCTGGCGCTGATGGCCACGTATTGCAGGACGCTCGGGTCGCGGTAACAATCAATCATGCAGCGCGTGCAGCCGTCGCGGATGAGCTTCGATTGATCGAACTCGTAAATGTTGCACATGGGTTTTTCCCAGAAATGGCAACGATACATGTTCAGGTTCCAATCGAGGTAGAAATATTTGTGCCCGCCGAGGCAGCCGAATTTTTCCTTCTCCCCGCGCAAATGGCGTTGCATCTCGTGCAGCGATTCGGTCGGGTTCACGACCGGGTAACCGCTGTTATGCTTCATCGTCTTGATCTTCTCGAACAGCTCGATGAGCTCGTCTTTCGAGAAATTCACCAACCCGCTGTCGCTGAAACTGAGGTAGCTGCTGGCAAGTGAGGTGAGCGGGTAACTGAACGTGCAGCTTTTGAAATCCAGCGCTTCGAGAAACGCAGGCAGCTTTTCGTAATCGTCAATCAGCCGGCTGGCGGTGATGCTCGCCGTCGTCTGGATGCCGACGGAATGGAAAAATTCGTTCGCGCGTTTGATCTTTTTGCAGACGTCCGGCAAGCCGCGATTTTTCTCGTGCTTCGTGATGTCGTGCGCGTCGATGGACATGATGACGCTGCTGAGGCCGTCGCTGGCGAGGCCGCGCATATTCTCGTCATTCCACAAACCGCCGTTCGTGCAAATCATCGGATGAATGCCGCGCTCAGCCGCGTAGCGAGTCATCGCGCGGAGATCCCGGTGCACCATCGGCTCGCCGCCCACGAACAGCAGATAGCCAATGTGATTCTTCAGCGCGATATCAATGACATCCTGCGCTTCCTTGAGCGTCACACTGCGGCGCGCCTTGGGATCAAACTTCGAGCGCGCAAAACCGCAGAAACCGCAATCCGCGTTGCAAACATTCGTAATGGCGAATTGCAGATAGCCAGGCCCACCGTGATTGAGGACTTCTCCGAACAGTTTGAAAACGCTCTTTTTGGGGCGCACAACTGGCTTGGAAAAGTCGACTGGTGCTGCCGCGGGAGCGGAAGCGCTTGTCGCCGGAGCGGGCTTATCAGACACAA
>DASZPR010000380.1:0-3626 GCA_035550235.1 Verrucomicrobiia bacterium
CACGCCTTGCCAAAAGCTATCGGTGCCGAACAGCACTGAGTTAATGTCCTCTTTGAATTTTTCGAGCATGGTCGAGCGCGGCGTGCCGGTGCCTTGCACAAAGCAGGCGATGCGGAGCTCGTTGAAAAATGGCTGCATCCGCTCTGCGACTTCCTGCATCAATTTATAACTCGTGAACAACACAAAGGCCTTGCCGTGTGTCTGGCGGATAAAATGTTCGATCCAATGAACCAAGGCTTCGCGATAGCCGCTGTCGCGCGGATCGGGCATTTTGCGCGCGACGAACAATTTCATTTGCTGCTCGTAATCGAACGGCGTGCCGACCTGGAGTTGAATGGCGGATTCGGCGCCGACGCGTTTGGTGAAATAATTTAATCCTGAAAGATTCCGGCGTGCGGACGTGTTACCGCCTTCGTTGCGCTTCGGCGCGACTGGCCGTGTTCCGTGTTCCGTGAGTTCGCTTTTCGTGTCACGGTCGACGGCGGACGTCGTTGAAAGGGTTGCGCTCGTCATCACGACCGAGGTGTCGCTTTGAAATAATCTTCGGCGCAGGTATTCGGCGACGTCGACCGGTGCGGCGTTAAGGGCGAGGTTGCGTTGCGTTTTTCCGGTGCGCTCGACCCAGTATACATAATCTTCAGCAGTCTGGCTGAGAAACATCGCGACTTCTTCGCGCAGCTCGGCGAGGCGGCGGTTGCATTCCATCAACTCCTGGCCGATATCCTTGTCCTCGCTGGTCTTGATGAGTTCGCTCACCGATTCGCGCAGGCGCTGGAGGGGCAGGGTGACGTTGTCGGCAACAAGTTCCGCGCGGCGGATGCGGAGTTCAGTCCAATCGCGGCGGCGTTCGCCACCGAAGCCTTTCGGTTTGGCGGTCTTTTGAATTTCCTCGCAGGCGGCTTCGACATTGGAAAAAAAATCATCGGCCTGACTCAACAATTCGGCAACCAATTTCACCGAAGTCCCTTGGCGCAGCGTGGCGAGCAATCCTTTTTCCGTGCGCGGATTCCACAAACGATTCAACGCGTAACGCATCTGCCCGCTGGAAACGCTGAGGCCGATGTGCTTGGAGGCTACGCTTTCCATCGTGTGCGCTTCGTCGAAAATGACGAAGTCGTTCTTGAACAAAATCCCGCCTTCCTGCTCTTCGCTCAGGCCGCCGAGCAACGTAAAAAACAACGTGTGATTCAGGATGAGCACGTCCGAGGACAGAATTCGATTGCGCGCGCGCTGGAAAAAACAGACGGGGTGATCCTTGCTGAAATCGGATTGGTAGCCGCAAACTTTCGGCGAGCACAGGCCGCGTTCGGAACAGACCTGAGCCCAAACTTTGGGATCCGGTTCGATTTCGAAATCGGACAGGCTGCCATCCTTGGTTTCCTTCGACCACTCGTAAATGCGCCGCAGTTCTTCGCCTTCGGACGAAGTGAACAAGTGGCCGGATTGCTGCATGGCTTTCTGGAGGCGGCGCGTGCAAAGGTAATTCGCGCGGCCTTTCAGCATCGTGAATTGGAAATGAATTGGCTGCGGCAAAGCGCCGAGCACCGCGGCGAGCATCGGGAGATCTTTTTCCGTGAGTTGCTCCTGCAAATTGATGGTATGCGTGGAGACGACGGCTTTTTTCTTTTCCTGCACGGCGAACAAAATTGCCGGGACCAGGTAGGCGAGACTTTTGCCGACGCCAGTCCCCGCTTCGACGGCGAGATGTTCGCGGTTTTCGAGGGCGCGGGCGACGGCGACGGCCATCTGCTGTTGCTGCGGGCGGAACTCGAAATTCTTCGCGCGCGACAGGATGCCGGTGGGCGAAAAGATTTCCTCGACCTGTTTTACGAGGTCGATGTGGCTACCCGCCGGCTGCGCTTCGACAATACTGATCATTTGCGGGCTGGAAAGTAACAGCGGTTGATGGGCAAAGGAAGTCTGGCGTCGCGCAGCCTTCCTATTTGGCTGGCTTGGCGATCGGAGGAAATGACCGGCTGCCTGGCTGCTTTGAGAAAAAATTCTCTTTTTATACCCGGAGTAGGCCGGATTTGGTCGAAGTTAGTCGAAGTTGGAAGGGTAAAACAGGATTTCTTCGAGCGCCCGGGCGTTTTGTCGGCAAGGCAAACATTTCCGCCAGCCTCAATTGCTTCGTTCCCTTTTTCCATTCAGCCTTTCTTCCCCTCCTTTGCGGCTTCTTTTATAGCACGAGTGTCAAATCGGAGCCCAAAATGTCGCGCGACGAATATAGAGAAAGACAGTTGCCCTGGGTTACCATCTGCCGCTCCTACGGAGCTTAAGAATAGCCGATGAGAATCTGTCCTACTGGCTCAGTGGGCCGCTTTAGGGTTACTTTCCATTTTGGCAATCCGAAAAGGGAGTTATTCTAGGTCAAAAGGAGGAATGGTTATGATTCGAAGACTTAAGGCGGGTGGATATCGGTTATACTCGCGAAAGAAAAATCCGAAGACGAACAAGCGGCGCAACCTGGGAACGTTCAAGTCTCTGCAGGCGGCGAAAAAACACGAGCGGGAGGTGCAGTATTTTAAGCGGCATTGAAGGCCAATGCGCTCACTTTCCCGGTTCTATCACTTTAAGCCCCGCTACGGATGAAAAGTGCTTCTGATTGAACGTTGCAACAGCGCTTCCGCGGGCCAGCGCGGTGGCGGCTATTATTAAGTCGTAGTCCCCGATCATTTTCCCACCGCTTTCCATGTAAGCCCAAATCCGTGCGTGCTCGTACGCAATCTCTTCGGTGTAAGGAATAATCGTTAGCGGGCTGACAATGGACTGCAGATATTTTTCCCTGCGCGCTCTAATCATGCCAGTCGCTCGTTCAACTCCATGCCAGAGTTCCGCTATGGTTATGGCTGCGAGTTCAAACCGCTCCTGGGAATTCGCCTGCAACCAACCCTTTAAATCGAAGGTTCCTCTCTCACCCCGAATAATGACGTCCGCATCGATTATTATTGCCATTTATCTTTCTGAGGCTTGAGCGCTTTGCGAGCCGTCACCAGATCTCTGTGCCATGCCCTGGCTTCTTCAGGTGTCAATTCAACATTTTCCAGGGCTCTTACCAAATCCGCGCCTGTACAAATTTTTTCCGCTTCAGGAACCAACCTCGCCACAGGTTTTCCATTTTTGAGCAGCACGAAACTTTGGTTTTGGTAATGGACGCGATTGACACAATCAGCAAAATTGCGCGCCGCCTCCGTGACCGTTATGGTCGTTTTCTTCATAAAATCAGATTATCAGATTTTATGAATTAGTCAACTGCTACTGCTTTCGAACAATCACTTCCAGCGTCGCCTTGTTCTTCGCAATCATGTTCGCGGCCAAGATGCCGCGCCAGTTGCTGCCAGGGTAAATCAATGAGTTGCGGCCGACGATGCTGCCGGGGTTGAGGACGCTGTTGCAGCCGACTTCGGAGAAATCTCCGAGGAGCGCGCCGAATTTGCGCAGGCCAGTGTCGAACGGTTTGCCGTCGAGCTCGATTTTGATGTTGCCAGGCAGCGATTTGAAATTGGAAAGCACCACGCCGGCTCCAATGTGCGCCTTGTGGCCGAGAATGGAATCGCCGACGTAATTGAAATGCGGCGCGGCGGCGTTGTTGAAGAGCAGCGCGTTTTTCAATTCGGTGGAATTTC
>DASZPR010000381.1:0-3886 GCA_035550235.1 Verrucomicrobiia bacterium
CATCGGCGCGAACAAGAAAAGATTGCGCCCCATAATTCACGCTTAAGGAAACATCCGCGCGCAGGATGTGCTTGAGCATCTTGGTCATGTTCGCAACGACTTCATTGAGATCAAGCACGCGCGTTTGCGTGATCTGCTTGCGGCTGAAGGTCAGGAGCTGGCGCGTGAGATTGGTGGCGCGTTCGGCCGCGAGCAAAATCTGGTTGACCGAGCCGCGAATTTCATCAGGCAACCCGGGCCGGTAACGCAACATGGAGGCGTGCCCCTGGATGACGGTGAGGATGTTGTTGAAATCGTGGGCGACGCCGCCGGCCAATTGGCCGATGGATTCCATTTTTTGCGCCTGGAGAAATTGCTCGTGCAATTTCCTTCGCTCGGAGCGTTCGGCGCTTTCGCGCAAAGCGCGCCGCACGACGGGGCCCAAGCGCGCGAGATGGTTCTTCAGGACGTAATCGGTGGCGCCGGACTTGAGAATGTCGACGGCACGCTCTTCGCCCATGGTGCCCGACACGACAACGAACGGGACATCGAGATTGCTTTTCTGGAGCAATTCCAGCGCGCGAATGGTGGAGAATTGCGGCAGGCTGAAATCGGAAAAAATCAAATCGAGCCGGTCCGAGAGGCTGGCCTGGTAGCCGGCCTCCGTCTCGACACGTTTCCACGCAGGCGCAAAGCCGGCGTCTTCCAACTCCGCCAGCAACAGCTCCGCATCATCCGCCGAATCCTCAACAATCAATACATTAAGCGGAATGCCCATAACCCGAATTTCCCAAAGTAAAATAGAAGGTGGCCCCGCGACCCACCTCAGCGCGAGCCCAAATTCGTCCACCATGACGCTGCACAATGCGGTGAACGATCGCCAGGCCCATGCCCGTGCCATCAAATTCACTGGCACTATGAAGCCGCTGAAAAATCTGAAACAGCCGGCCGGCGTAATTCATGTCAAAACCGACGCCGTTGTCCTGAACGAAATAAACCTGCTCGCCATTTTCATTCGTGCATCCGACCCGAATCACCGCCGGATCGCATTTACCAGTGAACTTGAGCGCGTTGGAAAGCAGATTATCGAAAACCCGCCGCAGCAACATCGCGTCGGCATCGCACGCAGGCAGTTCGCCGATGGCAAAATCGATTTGCCGGCCCGGGTTCGACCGGGACAATTCGGCAAACGATGTTTTGGCGATGTCGGAGGGACGCACGGCTCTTTTTGTCATCGCCACCCAGGTGAGCGCGGAAAAATCGAGCAAGCCGTCAATCAAGCTGCTCATTTTGGAGATATTCTCCTGAATGCGGGCGAGATGGTGTGCGGAATCTTTGGAAAGATTTTCGCCGAGCGATTTTTTGAGCATGGCGGCAAAGCCGCCGACGGCGCGCAACGGTGCGCGAAAGTCGTGGGAGATGGAATAAGAAAACGCGCGAAATTCCTGGGCAGCGGCTTCAAGAGCGGCGGTCTTTTCCGCCAATTCACCCTCCAATTGTTTGCGTTCCGTGAGATCCACGATGACGCTGAGTTCGAAAGGCCCCGCCTCCGTTTCGAGGGTCTTATGGGAGAGATCGATGGGAAACTCCGAGTGGTCTTTGCGCAACCCGAACAGTTCGTTCCGACCGGTGGTTTGGAAGGCGTGCTTGCCGCGAAAGCGCTTCGGCAGCAGTGTTTCCGCCGCTTTTCCGGGCAGCTCGCCGGGCGAATAGCCGAAGAGCCGTTCGGCGAGTTCATTCGCCAGCACGATGCGTCCCTCGGAATTGGCCACGATGATGGGTTGGGAGACGGATTCAAGGAATGCGCCAAACTTCGCTTCCAAGAGCGCGTGGGCGGCTTTTGAGGCGGGGAGTTCTTGACCGGTGGCGCTCATGGCAGGGATGTCCGATGCCGCTTGCCGGGAACAAAAAGACTGAAACGGAGCAAACAAATCCCCCCGCCCGAGAGATATGCCCTTCCCGAGATTCGCAAAGACGAAATGCCCGCAAAAACTTGTTCAGCGATCACACGTTTACCACAGGCGCCCGTTTCAGCAACGCCCACTGCAAACTCAGTTGCGGCGTGACTCCGCTCAGATTCTGAAAATCAACGGGTTTGACAATATATGCGTCAGCGCCAAGCCGTTGACTCGCGACCACATCACGATCCCGGTTTGAAACCGTAAGCACAATCACCGGAATCGTGCGGGTTCTGGAGTCGGCTTTAATCTGCCGTAGAACTTCGATGCCGTCAACCTTGGGAAGGCCCAAATCAAGCAGGATGATTTGGGGCCGCTCCGTGCGTTTGCGCTGTGCGAATTCCCCTTTGCAAAAAAGAAAGTCCAATGCCGCGGCTCCGTCGCGCACCACGTGAATATGATTGGTGATGCGCACATCTTTCAGGGCCTTGATGGTCAACTGCGCGTCATCCACGGAATCTTCGACGATCAGAATATCGACCAATTCATCCGGTGAAAGAGAAGGACCGGCAGGCCGATCGGAAGACAGTTCTTCCAAGCGCGAAAATAAAAGGGAAAGGGGCATTTCCAACGCGGCGGCGAGGCGATGGATGCTTTCGAGCGAAACGTTTCTGGCACCACGTTCGACATCGGAAATGTAAGTTCGGTGCAGACCCGCGCGACCGGCCAATTCTTCCTGCGAAATGCCCAGATGATCTCGCCGGAGTCGGACTGCCGCGCCAAAATTTTTTTTGACGTCGTGTTTTCCCACAGGCCCCCCGATTGCACACGATAACGTTAGACACCTCAACAGACTATGAGTGACTTTCCTACCTTGACCCGCGAAAAATAACCGCATTGGACATTCCAAAAAAACGCCTTATCTTCGCGCCCTCGTATGAGCAAGCTCGATGGAAAAAATTTGGCGACGCCCGCAGAACTCGGTTTCGCAATGCCCGCGGAATGGGAGCGACACGAAGCAACCTGGCTGGGGTGGCCACATAACGAAACGGATTGGCCGGCGAAAATTGATACGATTCGCTGGGTTTACGGCGAAATGGTGCGGAAAATCGCCGAGGGTGAACTCGTCCGTATCCTGGTACGAAACAAGGCGGAGGAAAAGTTCGCGCGGACCTACCTGAAACGCGCAGCCGCGAACCTCAAGAACGTCCAATTTATCATTCACCCCACCAATCGGGGCTGGACGCGGGACAGCGGACCGATTTTCGTCAAACGGAAGAAGGAGACCGCCATCGTTCACTTTCATTTCAATGCGTGGGCGAAATACAATGATTGGCAAAAAGATCGCAAGGTGCCGGAAACCGCCGCGCGGGTTCTCAAAAAGCAATTGTTCAACGCGGAATGCGACGGGAAGGATTTCGTGGTGGAAGGTGGCGGCATTGAATTGAACGGCGCCGGCACGTTGCTCACCACTGAGGAATGTTATCTCCATCCGAAGGTCCAGATTCGCAATCCGGGCCTGACGCGGGAGCAATACAACGACACCTTCAAGAAATACCTGGGCGTAAAGAACGCCATCTGGCTCCTGAATGGGCCGGTGGGTGATGACACGCACGGCCACATTGATGACATCTGCCGGTTCGTGGATCGAAACACGGTGGTGTTGATCAAGGAAACGAACAAACGCGATATCAATTACCAGCCGCTCGCCGAGAATTGGGAGCGCATCCAGGATTTGCGGCTCGAAGATGGTTCGAGGCCGGAAGTGATCGCACTGCCGATGCCCGCGCCGCTGATGCACGATGGTTTTCGCCTCCCGGCCAGCTACGCGAATTTCTATATTTCGAACGCCTGTGTCATTGTGCCGACGTTTAACGACGTGAACGATCGTGTCGCGCTGGGAATTCTCGGCGAATTGTTCAAGGACCGGCCGGTGGTGGGAATTCACGCGGTGGATTTGGTATTGGGCTTTGGCTCGCTGCATTGTTTGACGCAGCAGCAACCGGCGT
>DASZPR010000382.1:0-1965 GCA_035550235.1 Verrucomicrobiia bacterium
GGTCATCGATCAATTGATGCCACATGCCGTTGGCGTCCTGGTATTGCAACAGCGACGCCATCATTTTCTTGTAGCCTTCCATGATGCGCGGGCGATCGGGATTGTCCTGGGGCAACGAGCGCAACAATTCCGCCATGCCCGCCGCCATCCAGCCATCGCCGCGACCCCAGAAATAAGGAACTTCGGGCGCGTGATAAAACAATCCGTTCGGCTTTTGGAGCGTATCGAGATAAACCACCATTTCCTTCGCCGCGCGATTGATATATTCCGCGTTGCCCGTCGCGCGATACGCCTGCGCCTGCACCATCGTGATCATGTACATGTCATCGATCCACAAGCGCGTCTGCCACGTCAGGCCGCGCTCGTAATTGGCCATCGCCTCGGCGGAGGCGTTCGTGCCGGAAGGTTTGGCCCATTGCTTATCAGCGTAGCTCTTGCCGAGTTCAAGACAACGTGGGTCGGCGTTGAGAATGTAAATTTCCAACGGCAGCGCGCCGAAGACGCAGTTGTCCACATGAATGGGCGCCGGCAACAAATTTGTTTCCGTATTGAATAGCGGTTCAAAGCGGCGCACGAGTTCTCCCTTGAGACCGGGAACGTGCGAGGCCTGCGCAAACGTCAGCGCGCCGTACCACGTGCACACTTCGGGATAAATAATGAACGCCGGCGGGCCGGGCTTGAAGGAATTGAAATGCGGGCTGTCGACGAAATGCTGCGTCACGTGCGTGCCGATTTCCACCGGCGATTTGCCTTTGGGCCACGATTGGAAATAGGCGTCGGTCTCCGTGTGCGCGCTGCCGGTTTTGCAACCGGTGAATGCAAGGAGCAGAGCAGGGCAAATGACAGCGACGAATTTCATCATCATTTTCATAAATGAACGTTCAGTTCCGGTATTTGCTTAACCAGTGCACGCTCTAGTGTCCAGACGAAGTTTCAGGCCGGAATATTCACCGGTTATTGAGACAGGCGATAGAAGCGCTGCGGCTGGCTTCCGGGAACGTCGTAAAAATCCCACTCCGGGGCCGGCAAACTGTTCGTCAGGAGCGGTTCCCAAAAAATGAGGTTGGTGGAGCTTTCGAGGGCATAAGGCAAATTCGGTGTCCCGCTGATGTGCAACTGAAGCCGTCCGTCCGGGAGCGGGCGCGCCCATTCAAAACGGCTGGAGCGCGAGTAGGTGAATTTGTAAACGCGGCCGAGCGGCCCGGTTCCGCAAAGGCAGTAAAGGGTGCCGTCGGGGCCAACTTGAAGCGCGACGGGATTATTGATGCCGCCGATGAAATCCACGGCTTGATTGGTCGGAGTCAGCCGGTGTATCCATCCGCCGCAATAATCCGCAAAGAAATAGTTGCTGCGGTATTCATTGGGGAATTGTGGCGTGAGCGGATTATAAAAGGCGGAGCCTACGATCGCGCAGCCGTTCGTGTGCATGTAGGCGAAAATCGGATTCTGGAAAGCGGGATTGTTGGTCGGACCTTCGGCGGCCGGCCAGCCGTAATTCGCGCCGGCGGATCCCTGATCGATTTCCTCCCACGTATCTTCCCCGACATCGTTGATCAGCATTCGTCCGTTCCCCGGTTGGAACGCGAACGAAAATGGATTGCGCAATCCCATTGCCCAAATGGCGCGATTCGCCCCTGTAGCGGTTGCATAAAACGGATTGTCTGAGGGAATGGAGCCGTCAGGATTGATGCGCAGAATTTTTCCCAACAGGTTCGATTGGCTTTGGGAGTTGGATCCCTGATGGTTGTCGCCCACCGCCACATACAATTTGCCATCGGGTCCGAAATGAATGGCACCCGCGTTGTGATTGTCCGCATTGGTGATCGGATCAAGGTCCAGAACTACATATTCGCTATCCGGCACGGCCTGGTCTCCGTCCGCTGTGAACCGGCTGACCCGATTATGCAAGTAAGGCGAGTGAGTGGTGTAGTAGGCGTAAACGAAATGATTGGTCGCAAAGCCGGG
>DASZPR010000383.1:0-5013 GCA_035550235.1 Verrucomicrobiia bacterium
CGCTCAAGAGTCCGCCGATGGTCGTCGGAATCAAACAAACTATAAGTGAAAGCAACACCGGAATCGTGGTCAGCACCGCGCCCTTTTGCCCCGCCTGGTCTTCGTTGTAATGGGCATACGGCGGCAATACGAACACGACTACAATAAAAAGAGCGGTGAGACTGATCAGCACAATGTTCAGCGCGATTTCGTTCGGGGTTTTTTGACGGCGCGCGCCTTCGATCATCGAAATCATCCGGTCGAGGAATGAGTTACCCGCCTCGGCAGTCACCCGCACAACAATGCGGTCGCTGAGCACACGCGTGCCGCCGGTGACGGCACTGCGATCGCCGCCACTCTCGCGCACCACCGGAGCCGACTCACCCGTAATCGCTGATTCATCCACCGTGGCGATGCCTTCCTCGATTTCACCATCGGCGGGAATTAACTCGCCAGCCTCGCAAATAAAATAATCCCCGATTTTCAAATCGGAACTGGATACTTGAATTTCCTTATCGTCCTTGAGAACGCGCGCCATGGTTTTTGTGCGCATTTTCTTGAGCGCATCGGCGTGGGCCTTGCCGCGGCCTTCGGCCATCGCTTCGGCAAAATTGGCGAATAGACACGTAAACCAAAGCCAAAAACAAATCTGAATATTGAACAGAGTAAGCTGGCCGGGCAGGAACAATATGATCGTCGTCCAAATCGAGCCGAGATACACCACGAACATGACGAGGTTTTTAATTTCGTCCTTCGGATGCAATTTCTTGAACGCGTCAATGACCGCCTGCTTGAACAGTTCGGAATACTTGAAGTCAACTTTGGTGCTCATGTTAGTTTAAAAATGGGTTTCCTAAAAAGCTCTTCCGGCAAGCATCAGTCCGTGTTCGACCATTGGGCCGAGACATAATGCGGGGAAAAATGTGAGCGCAGCGACGATGATGATGACGCCCGTCAGCGTAAGTCCAAACGTCCAACCGTGGGTTGGCAGCGTGCCTGATGATGCTTCGACGGTTTTCTTGGAAGCGAGGCGACCGACGATTGCGAGGGCCGCAATGATCGGAATGAATCGTCCGATCCAAATTACAATTCCTGCGCCAACATTATAAAACGGCGTGTTGGCATTGAGACCGGCAAATGCGCTGCCATTGTTATTGGCCGCCTCGCCGAAACAGTAGAGAACTTCGCTTAGACCGTGCGGTCCGCCGTTGTTCATGGATGAGAGTCCCTGAGGAATCATGACCGCGATCGCTGTCGGAATCAGCGCGGCGGCGTTGGGAATCAATACACCGATGACCGCCCAGGTGGCGCACCAGGCGTCCAGCTTCTTGCCAAGATATTCCGGCGTTCGGCCGATCATCAATCCAGCGATGAACACGGTGATGAGGACGTGGAACAACATGCAATACATCCCGCAACCGATGCCGCCGAAAAGCATTTCACCGATGAGGATGTTCCACATCGGCATCATGCCCGCGAGCGGTTGGTAACTGTCATGCATTGAATTCACCGAACCATTGTCGATCGCCGTGCATGAGGTTGCCCATAGCACGCTGTTCATCACACCAATTCGCTGCTCTTTGCCTTCCATGTTTGGCATGACATTGGCGACTACCGGATTGGGCCGGGTTTCGAAATACCACGCGCCGGCGAAGGAAAGCAGATACAGCGCGAACATGACGCTGAATAGACACCACGCGTGCTTTTTGTTTCCCACGAGCAACCCGAACATATAAACCTGCGCCATGGGCACGATGATGATGGCGAGCATTTCCCAGAAATTAGAAAACGGCGTGGGATTTTCGTATGGATGCGAGCTATTCACGTTGTACCACCCGCCGCCATTCGTGAAGAGTTGTTTGATGGATTCAAACGAGGCTACCGCGCCGAGTGGAATCGGTTGCGTCTCCACTTTCGCGTCCACCATCACCGGCGCATTGGTCATAATGGGCGCTCCCTTGGCGTCCACTTGCGGAATATCCACCATGACAACGGCGCCATTTTCCATCACTTGTTTTCCGTTCACATCCAGCTTCGGCCCTTGCACCACCAGCTGGATATTCGTTGTGACGAGGTTTCCCTGGTCGTCCGTTTTCTGAACCTGCGTCGTGTAAGGTTCCACCAGGTTCGCGGTTTGGTAGGGCTTGAGCGTTTGGGGAAGCCCCTGCCATGCCAGCGGAATTGCCCAAACGAACGACAGTGGAATCACAAAATAAAGCAGTCCGCGAGTCAGGTCCGTCCAGAAGTTGCCAACGGTTTTAGTAGAGGCGCGTTTCAAAGCCCGGCCAACCGCCACAAGCACCGCCAAACCCGAAGCGCCGCTGAGAAATTGATGAACCATGATGGCAAAAATCTGTGAAAAATAGCTCATCGTGGTTTCGCCGGCATAGGACTGCCAGTCGGCATTACAGGTGAAACTCCACGCCTGCATGAACGCGAGATGCCACGAGCAGTTGTCGAGATGTTGCGGATTGAGTGGCAGCCATTTTTGCGTCATGAAGATGGCCATGTCGGCCACGAATCCCACGGTGGCGAAAAGCAGCACCGCCCAGAAGTATTGCAGCCATGTCATCTCGTGCTCGGGATCGCAACCCGTCAGGCGATAGATAAGTCTCTCGATTGGACCGAAGATCGGATGCAAGAAGGTTTTCTGACCGGAATAAACCTTGTACATGAATTTTCCAACTATCGGCGTCAGCGCGATTCCCAGGCCGAAGAACAAAATAATCTGAACAATTTCAATTGTGGTCATAAGTCAGTCGCTCAATGCGAGTTTGATTGTGTGCGCTATTGTGCAAAGGCCATGCCACCGGTTCCCAGGAAATCGCAAGGCCGTTATTTGCAAGTGTTTTCGATTTTGTCCACAAATCGAATCTCAGAAAAAAACCAGTCACGGGCTGGGCATCGTGCGCAGAGCTAAACATTGTGGGTGGAAAAAGACTCAAAGGAACGGCGCTGCGCGTCAAAAATATGTCAATGCTTTGTGATGGCTCCCTTCGCGCTCAAACCGGCTTTTGAGTTCCCGCCGTGTTGGTACTTTTTTGACGCGAACGCCCCGCCTTTTAATTACCCCGATTGCGATCCGCGACTTAGGATTTGTTCAACAATTTAAAACTTTATGAATCTATACGCGTCAACTATGAGAGGGATTATGGCCGTCAAACAAACCCGGCGTCGCCGCTTGCTGGAGCAAATGGCCGCTGCGGCCTTGCGAAAAGGGAAACGTTCGGACCAGCTTCCACCGCAGGTTGCGGCCTTTGCCACTGTAATGACGGAAGCCCGCTCTAACTAACGGACGCAGCGCTGGATTGCCCGGGCGAGCGCGAACGCAAGATCCGTCATATCCGCGACGAGTCAGACTTGGCTCGTCGCTGATGAATTTCCGTCTCATCACCGGCGGCGTTGGTCACAATCTGCCGCAGGAAGCTCCACAGGCCTTCGCTCAAGCGGTGGTTGATGTCGACGGTTACTGAGCAAAAGTTGAGAATTTCCGTCAATTTTCAGCAATGGACGGGCTGGCGTATTGATACAGGAATGAACCATACTCAGCGTGCAAGGCCGCGCGGTACGCGAGACGCCGGAGGTTTTCCGTCTGGAACTGGTTTCGGCGCGAACAAGACCATCTTTCTCATAGCAATTTGTTTGATCCACATGAATACGACAAATGCGTTATCCGAATCGTCCGTCACATACAACTCGGTTCACGTTGATGGCCTCGATATCTTCTATCGCGAGGCGGGACCTAAAGATGCCCCAGTCCTGTTGTTGTTACACGGCGTCCCCACCTCCTCGCGGATGTATCAGCCGATGCTGGAGTCCATCCTGAACACGAAATACCGGCTGATTGCTCCCGACTACCCCGGCTTCGGGCATTCCTCGTGGCCAAACCCGACGAACTTCCCCTACACATTTGATCACATTGCGCAAGTGATGCAGGACTTTGCCGATCGGCTCGAGTTGGATCACTACACCCTCTTTTTGCATGACTACGGTGGTCCAATCGGAATGCGCATGGCCATGGCGCACCCGGAAAAGATCCAGGCGCTCATCATCCAAAATGCGGTTTCGCATGAGGAAGGACTTTCGCCAATATGGGCCTCAAGAAAACAATTCTGGCGCGATCGCGCTGGTCAGGAAGCCGCCATGCGCGAGAGCTTCCTTTCGTTGGAAAGCACGCGCAACCGACATTTGGGATCATCTCCTAACCCGGAGAGAATTGATCCCGATACCTGGGTTGATGAATGGTATTTTCTCAGTCGAGCGGGGCAGGGAGACATCCAAATGGATCTGTTCTTCGACTATCAAACGAATTTGAAGGCTTATCCGTCCTGGCAAAAATGGCTGCGCGATCATCGGCCTCCCATGCTCGTGCTTTGGGGGAAATACGATTTGTCTTTTACTGTGGCTGGCGCGCAGGCGTACCGAAGGGAGGTGCCGGGGGCCGAAGTCCACATTCTTGAAGCCGGGCATTTTGCTCTCGATGAAAAGCCGGACGAAATCATTTCTCTAACTGACTCATTCATGAGTCATCAAAGCATAAGATAACGCCGACGAACAAAACCGACAAAGGGTCTGATAAGCAACGATATCTAAGATTATCTGTAGGCACTTGTACCGCGACCTTGATTCAAACCACGAACAAAAATACCAATATGAAATCTACTTCCCCAAAACTTGACAAAGGACCTCGCGAAACATCGGAAAAATCGGTGATGTACGAGACGGAAAATGACCTCCCTCAGAAAGTCAGGGTGGAATTAATTGCGCTTGTCAACCGGCGTCTGGCTGACGTGATTGACCTTCAACTGCAGCTCAAGCAGGCGCATTGGAACGTGAAAGGCCCGAATTTCATTGGTTTGCACGAGCTCTTCGACAAGATCGCCGAATCGGTGGAAGATTACGTGGATATGGTAGCCGAACGCATCGTGCAACTGGGCGGAATCGCTGAAGGTACTGTCCGCACGGCAGCCGTACGTTCTCAACTCGAGGAATACCCGCTGACGATTGCTGACGGAATGGCTCACGTGGAGGCTG
>DASZPR010000384.1:0-3570 GCA_035550235.1 Verrucomicrobiia bacterium
TTACGATCTCACCAAGGCCCGTATCACCTATCGATTGCGTTAAATTCAAATACCAACCCCCTTTGAAACCGTTACATCGTTCTTCTTCTTCTGGGCGGCGGTCGGTTTTGTAGTTGCAACGGTATTCGCGTCCTTCTTCGAATGGGCACTGCATCGCTTCGTGATGCACAAACGCGTCAGTTTCTTTTCCTATCCGTTCGAAAAGCACGCCATGGTTCATCACCAGATTTTCAAGGCCGACGAGACCTACCACCTGATCCACGAAAAAGACAAATACACGATTCCCATGGCTTGGTGGAACGGCCCGGCAATCATCGCCGTCGGCATTATTCCCTTCGTCGTCGCGGCTGTGTTGCTGAAAAGCTGGGGAATCATTTGCGGATCCCTGTTCGCCTGCTGCGCCTACTATGGCACCTATGAATATCTGCACTGGTGCATGCATTTGCCGCGCAAACGCTCCGTGGAACGCTCCGGAATTTTCTTTCGGCTGAACGGCCATCACCTGTTGCACCACCGTTACATGGGCAAGAATTTCAACGTAGTCTTCCCGCTCGCAGATTTGTGTTTAGGCACGCTGCTCCTCCGTTCCAAGATTCATTTCAAGCAAGCGACCGGCCCCTGCGTGCCGAATGTCCAACCGAAATCGCCGAAGCCGTCGTTGGCAACCGTGTCGTAACACAGACGGTCGCATCTTCGGCCCGAGCTTCCGCAGTCCCTCATTCCGCCAACTGCTTCTGTTCCTTTTTGGCTTCTTCCCGGGCCGCTTTGCGCTCGAAATCACCCCGATGCCGTTTGATCTGGCTGGGTTTGGCCTTTTCGTAAAATTTCTTATTAATCTTGGCCTGAGCCCCGACCGTTATAAATCGGCGCGCAAACACGAGCGCTTTGTTCGTGCCGCCCGTCACCACCGTCCGATCGCCTCGCATCAAACCTTGGTAGGCGATTTCGGCCACATCCTGCGGCGCCATGACGTGAGCCTTTTGAAAAGCCTTGGTTTCCTCCATCCCGGCCTTCGGGAAGAAATCCGTATCTGTCGGTCCGGGACAAAGCGCCGTCACCGTCAAATCTGTCTCCTCCAATTCCGTCGCGAGCGCTTCGGTGAACGACAACACGAACGCTTTGCTCGCATGATAAACCGCAACCAGCGGTCCCGGGTCAAAACCGCCGATAGAAGAAGTGTTCATGATACGGCCGCGGTTGCGACGGATCATTTGCGGCAGGAACAAGTGCGTCATCCGGATAACCGCTTCAATATTCACACGCACCATGCTCAATTGGTCCTCGATCGGAATTTCCCAGAAACGCCCGCGGAAGCCGATGCCGGCATTATTGACCAGAATATCGATCGGCACCGCTTCGCGTTGCACGGCGTCAAAAAGTTGTTCCGGGCCGGTGGGATCCTCCAAATCAGCCGCCATGGTCCCTACCTCGATATTGTATTTGGAGGTCAACTCGCCCACAACATCGCGCAATTCCGATCGCACCCGTGAAGTGAGGACCAAATTATGGCCGTGTTTGGCAAATTCTTTCGCCAGCGCGAGCCCGATTCCGCTGGCCGCACCCGTGATTAAAGCTGTTTCTGTTTTCATGAAACAACTTCACGCCTGCAATCCCGTGACAAAATAGGCTTTAGGCCTACTAAATTCGCCGTTTCATCGCCGGGCCGGCGAGGCATTTGCGAGACAAATCCCCATTGAATCACCCCCGCGCCGGCGAATGCCGTCTTTCAATACGCTTTAGGACAGCTTTGCCGCGAGGATGCCAATTTTTTCAATCCGCGGCTCTTTCGCGAGCAATTCCGGAGCTTTTGCCATTAAAGCCGCGGCAACCTTGCCCTGAAGATGAGCCTGCCGACCGGCCTCATCGGCAAAGGTGTCAAAAATCCCAAACTTTCCCGGTCCCATGCGAATGGCGTACCAGGTGATTGTCGCCGGTTCCGCCTGAACCAACGGCAAAGCGCCGGCGAGAAAGTTTTCCAAGTCCTTTTCCTTGCCGGGTTTGTCTTCGAGCGCGACCCACAGAGCTTCTTTTGCTGTCATAAGTTTTTTTATTGAATGAACCGGCCAAAATAGCACAGCCGATTGAAATCACAAATCCCGCGAACGTGATAAACTTCAATTCACGCGGTCCAAATTGAACTGAAAGCGGAGATCTACAAACCCGGCGCGTTCACGCTGGTTGAGTTGCTGGTGGTCATTGCGATCATTGGGATTCTCGCTGCGCTATTGCTTCCGGTGCTCAATAGCGCCGCAGCGCACGCACGCCGCGGAAATTGCATTTCCAACGTGAAGCAAATTGACGCGGGCGTGCTCATGTATGCAGCCGACCATTCCGACACACTTTTCCCCGTTCCCAAAACGACCACAAACGGATTTTATTTTGAAGAATGGACGGCTTACGTGCCACTCACCGGTCCCTATCTTGGATTGAAGGGCGCTCCCTCACCCCTAAATAAAATTTTCGCGTGCCCTGCCGACACTTTTCACGATCACATACCGGGAAATCCCGCTGATTGGGTAAATGAAAGCCTTCATTCCCAATCAAACGTGAATTATTCGAGCTATATCTTCAACGCGGCGAACGCTGTGTGGCCAGATATTTTCTATCGAAAAAAGTATCCCACAATGTTTCCGGGAGTGCTTGGGGCAACTCTGGCCTCCATTCGAACACCCGACCGAACCGTTCTGCTCGGAGAATGGCCGGCTTGGGGGCCTTATTCCTGGCATTCGCCTCCTCACCCCAGGAATTACAAAGTCAATAACTCGCCCGACGTGCTCGGTTTCGCGGACGGCCATGTCGGTTATGTAAAAATCTATTCCGGCACAAACAATCCGAGCGGCCTGTGGCAGGCTTCGTTTGCCGCTGACCCGCCGCCGGAATACGATTATAGGTGGAGTGGGAATTGAAACTTTGATCTTGTCGAAAAGATTGCATGCAAAAACAAAAAAGCCGGAGAAGAAATCTTCTCCGGCTTTTTATTGAAAGACTGGCGGCGACCTACTCTCGCAGAACCTATAGGACTACTACCATCGGCCCGGCAGCGTTTGACGGCCGTGTTCGGAATGGGAACGGGTCGGACCACTGCGGTATTGCCACCAAAGTGCTTGTGTCGCTGTGAACTGCCGTCCACAGGAGTCAGAATCATCTGACGCACAAAAAACTTTTATTTAAAAGAACGTTTCCGAAACCTCGGAAGTTCCATGAAATCTGCACACAGGAGCTAATTTAGGCTCTTACAATTCGCGAGTCAAAAATACTAGTTCGATTTTCTTGCGGAACCGAAGTTCCACAGAGGAAAAAAGAAAAAGTAATCAAGCCGCACGACCGATTAGTACTGGTCGGCTGAATGGATTACTCCACTTACACGTCCAGCCTATCAAACGGGTGGTCTGCCCGTGGTCTTTAGGGGGCTTGCGCCCCGGGAAACAATATCTTGGGAGGAGCTTGGCACTTAGATGCTTTCAGCGCTTATCTCTTCCGCACATGGCTACGCAGCGATGCCCCTGACGGAACAACTGCCACACCAGAAGTGCGTCTAACCCGGTCCTCTCGTACTAAGGTTAGAACCCC
>DASZPR010000385.1:0-2027 GCA_035550235.1 Verrucomicrobiia bacterium
CTGCGCCATTCCAACTCGATGCCCGCCGTTGCATTTCCTATCTCACGATTGAACTGAAAGGCGCCATCCCGCTTGAATTTCGCGCGGCTATTGGCCATCGCATTTACGGCTGCGACGATTGCCTGGCCGCCTGCCCGTGGAACAAGTTTGCGCGCGAAGGAAACCTGATGAAAGCGCACGCCCGCGCGGATCTCGCCGTGCCGGAGCTGTTGGAATTATTGGCGCTTGATAATGCCGGATTCAAAGCACGCTTTGCCGGCACTCCCATTCTAAGGACGAAACGCCGCGGTCTCTTGCGCAATGTTTGTGTCGCGTTGGGAAATGTCGGAGATGAAACCGCCCTGCCCGCCTTGCACAAGGCCACTGAGGATCCCGAGCCATTGATTGCGGAACACGCCCACTGGGCCATTGAGCAGATCATGGCCCGCAAGAAGACGGGTTAGTCTCCCGGATTTACGGTGAGGATTTCAGCTGGACTAAAAGGCCCATGGGTGGCGGTCTTCGCACGAATGGCCGTCACTTGCTCCGGCGTCACCGGAGAAGCTTTATTGCCCCATTCGGCATTACCGCGCACAAAAGTGATCACGTCCGCGATTTCTTCATCCGTGAGACCTACCGGCGGCGGCAGGCCAAATGCGGTCATCGAAGAACCGGTGCTGAACGGCTTGCCATTGACGACGAGGCCGCCGCCTTGAAAACCGTGCAACACGATTCGAATCATGCGGCCCGGTTCCTTTTCATTCACCCAATCTGAACCCGCAAGCGGCGGAAACGTCCCGGGCGTGCCCAACGCGTTTGCCTGATGGCACGCGATACATGTGCGTCCATAAATCTTCCGGCCACGCTCAAATGAAGTCTCCCCGCCGCCCACCTGGAAATTTTGCACCTGCTCCGCGCTTACGTAAGGCGTGTAGACCTGCGGGTCAAACCAGCCACCGTGCTCATCAAAATAAACCGCACCCCAATACAACAGCAGGAAGCACACAACGATCAACCAGATCGGCACAGTCGTGTCCTTCGCGCCTGAATCCTGGGGCGCGTTGCTGAGGGGTTGGTTGCTCGGGGAATTCATTTCGCGGGAGCGTTGGTCGCAGGAGCGTTGGTGGATGCCATCGGCGGCGGCGTAAGCGGCGCCTCATACAACGGCGTTTCGGCGCTCAGGCTGGCCAGATAAGCCGCCAGCGCTTTCGCTTCGGACTTCGGCACGATTTCATAGCCATCCGTCGGCGCAATAAAACCATCGATTGATTTCAGCGCATCCGGCGAAACCTCCCTGCCGATCTTTTTCCGCTCAAACAAAAATCGATACGATGGCATCGGCGAACCCTTGGTCACAGCCGCCGGACTATATAAATGCACCAGTTGCCAGTTCAAATCCCGGCGGCGTTCGCCCACATTCGCGAGGTCCGGCCCCACGCGCAACGAACCGGGCATCGCCGTGGCGTCGGCAACAAAATCCTGCGCCACCGTGCGGCGAATTCCCCAGCCACGCTGGATATCCGTGCCGGTCGATACCAATCGCAATTGGGCGACCGCGCCGGCTTTTTTCAACCTATCCGCCAACACCTTGGCCTCGTCAATCGTTGTGCCCTTCAGCAACGGCTTCGGCAAATTGGCTCCGACGCTCGGCCCGCTGAATTTTTCGCCGAGATGCGCATCGTTCAGAACATTTGCCACGGCCGGTGTGTTTTTACCCGCGTCAGTCAGCACCACGTCCACCAAAGTCCCCTTTTGCTCCACCTGCTGGCTGTGGCAATAAAAACATCCATTCGCACGATAAATCTCCAATCCCTGGCGCGCGAGACCGGGCCGATCCATGGGATACAGTTCCGCCTTCGCGACCGAATTGGTCTCCTGCGTCTGGCGGCCAAGCTGAACTACCGGCGTCAAAACAAATCCATACCACGACGCCGAAAGCGCCAGGAACGCAGCCAAAAATACCAGCGGCCCGTATTTCATGGCTTCACCTCCGCGGGTTTCAGCTCCGCCGTCGCAGTCTTAATCACCGGCGCAAAATGAATCTTATA
>DASZPR010000386.1:0-5991 GCA_035550235.1 Verrucomicrobiia bacterium
AGTGATTTCAATTTGCGCCTGTTCGCGTGTGCGGGTGTATTTGACGGCGTTGCCGATGAGATTCGCAAACACCAGTTGCAGCATCGAGGGGTCCCCCTTGACGGTCGGAAGGTCGTGAACGTTGAAAACAATGTTCCGCGGCTTGATGTCCTCGGCCATTTTCTCAATGACGTCATCGACCATTTGTTTCAGGTTCACCCTGGTCTCGCGCATGTCCGCGCGGCCCATGCGGGAAAAGACGAGCAAATCGTCAATCAGATTTCCCATGTTCCGGGCGGATTGCGAAATGATCCCGAGATAGCGTTTGCTTTTGTCATCCGCGAGCACCGAGGGCATTTTGCCCAGCCGATCCACGAAGCCGTCAATGTGCCGCAGCGGCGCGCGCAAATCGTGGGAGACGGAATAGGAGAATGATTCCAATTCCTCGTTCGCCTGGCGCAGTTTTTCGTTGGCGGACTGAATCTGTTGTGAACTGCGGAAAATTTCCGCCTCCATTTGCTCCAAACGCATTCGCATGCCGTTTTCCGCAGGCGCCGACTCCGGATGTTGCTTCTGCTTGATGAAGTCGGTCACGTCCTCAACCCGGTGGACAATATATTCCACCACACCATCCGCAAAAACCGGCGAATTGACCGGGCTCCAGTAGCGTTCCTCAAAAACGCCGTCAGGCCGCCGGACATCATATTTTTGAATTGCCATCGTGTCGCTTTCCTTGGTTTCCAGGACTCGATGCAACGATGCCCGCAGGTTCGAGACTCCCGTGGCACTCACTTCCGCGGGGTTGTCGGGAAACACATCAAACAAGTTGCGTCCGATGATCGCTTCGCGTTTTGTCATGGTCGCTTTCAGGTACGCGTCGCTCACCGCCGCGATGGTGAGGTCCGGCTTGAGCACGAGATAGGCGCCGGGAACCGATTCGAAGAGGGAGCGGAACTGAAGATGCATCCGCTCCGCGCGTTTGCGATCCGTGATGTCGCGAACCACGGCCAGGGTTTTGGTGCCCTTGTCGGTCTCGACCGGGCTGAGCATGATGTCCACCGGGAATTCGGTGCCGTCGCGGCGCAACCCGAGGAGTTCGAGGCCGGCGCCCATTGCGCGCGGTTGGGGATTGGCGAAGTAACGGGCCAGATGCTGCCGGTGGCGCTCGCGATGGCGTTTGGGCATCAATTCCTCCACGTCCAATCCCAGTACTTCATCGCGCTTCGTGCGAAACATCGCCTCAACCTGCGCGTTGGCTCGCACAATTTTGCCGTCTTTATTGACAAGAATCGTTGCGTCCGGCGCGTTTTCAAACAGGCGTTCAAAGGTCTCTTTACTCTTGTGCAATTCGACCATCGCGCGTTTTTTCAGCACGAAAAATCGAGTGCTCATCACCACAAACAAAAACAACAAGCCGCCAATAATGAAAAAGCTCTCGCTCAACCCCTGGAAAAAGCCGCTCCACTCCGGAGCGGTGATTTCCGACGCGAGGACGAGAAATTCATCGCCGGTGGAAATCCTGGCATGGGATCCATCGATCGCTTCTTCCGGCAAAAAACGGTGCCAGGTGAAGAGGCCCCCGGAGTCTCGAACCTGGCCTTCGGGGTCCTGGGAAATCCGGGACCACAGCGCCGGATCCGTTCGTGCCAGCGTCTGGCCGGCTCGATCCGGAAGGACGAATCCCCATTCCGCTTCCGGATGCGCCGCCTTGATCCAGAATCCTTGCGCGTTCAACATGCGGAATCGGTGCCGGAATTGCTCGGGGATCAATTGCTGCATCCCGGCGATCAAATTGGAGCCCTTGTAATTGATGATATAGACGCCGCGAAGTTTCCCTGCATCGTCAAACACGGGGCAGGCAAAACGCACCATCGGTTTGTAGGGCTCCTCCACGCGGCCATTTTCGATGTTGAGGTCGAACGCGGAGATATAAATTTCGCCGGGCTTCAGCGCGATGGCTTTCTGGAAGTAATCGCGATAGGCGATATTCTTCAATTGATCGCGCGGAACGACGGCTCCGTTTTCATTTACCCGCAACATTTCCTGACCGCTTTGATCGATGTAACGCACCTGGTCATAGGCGGATTGTTCTCGGCTGAAAAATGCGGCCCGATGCTCGGCACGAGCAAGATCGGCGGGAGCTCCGGAGGAAAGATAAGCGCGCAAGCCATCACCATCAGCCAGAACGCGCAGGTCATCCGAGGTTTCCTTGAAGGTATGCCGCAGGAGTTGGTTGAAAAGGCCGAGCCGGGAGATCTCGCGGTCACGCAGGGTGGTTTCCACTTGATGTGCCTCGCGCCAATAAAGCGCCACGCACACTGCCACGGCAAAGAATCCGGCCAATAAAGGCAATAAAATCGCGGCGCTTACCCCAGGGCGGATTTTGTTTTCAACTGACGAGTTCATTCCACATTTTTCCCGCGTCAGGCCTGAACAGCGTCCCGCGGCGCTGTAGAACAAGTGGCCAACCTTACATTCCGTTGTTTCCTAAAACTTCGCACTGTCCCCATGCAACGACAATCCATGCCCGGCTTTGACGTGATTCGAGCGTCAAATGCTCCGGATTCGCGGGGAGAATAGAGCTTGGGCCATGAGAGCGCAATCCTTTGATGCTTTGGAAGTTAAGTTTCTCTAACGGCTGGCGTGCGCCGCCTGTTGAAGGGCAGCCGCGTATCCTTCGCGAAAGGTGGGGTACTTGAATTGATAACCGAGCTGCGTTTTCAATTTTAGATTTGAAATTCGTTTGTTCGTGATGCCTCGCTTGCGCGTTGCCTCACTGTTTTCGGAAATGGCTTCCGGCATCGGCTTGTTGAGTGCTTTCGCAAGCCAGGAAAAAAAATTGAACTGGCTCACGGGCTCGTCATCAACCGCATTGTAAATCTCCTGCGGCTGTCCGCGCTCAAGCGCGGCGATGACGCAGCCAATCACATCATCGCGATGGATCATATTCAGGAAACGCTCGCCTTTGCCGTCGAGCCGGGCGTCGCCGCTCAAAAACTGTTTGAACCAATGGCCTCTCTCCGGGCCGTAAATTCCGGCGACGCGCAAAATCATTGCCGCGAAATTCCTTTTGCGCCCAGCATCGAGGAGCGTCTGCTCGGTCTCCAACAAGATGCGCCCGGTTTCCGTGGCTGGCTCGGTGGGACTTTTTTCATCCACGATTGAGCCATCATTTTGTCCGTAAACACTCGTGCTGCTCGTGTAGACAAATCGGGCACCGCCGGCCTCCCGTGGGCTCGGCATCAGCCAATCAATCACATTCCGCATGCCCTGCAAATAAACCCGCCGGTAATCCTCTACGCTCCCCCCTCCCGAAGCGGCACAGTTGACCACCCAATCAAAATCGCGCGGGAGTTTCGCCAAATCATTCGGTTGGGTGATGTCCGCAAAAAGCGGTTTAATGCCTTCGCGTTGAAGTGTTGCGGCCGCCCCTGCATTGCGCCGCATGCCAAAGACCTCGTGGCCACGCCGCGTCAATTCCGCCCCCAGCGGCAGACCAACGTAACCGGCACCAACAATCAATACACGCATGAAGAGAGTTAAACGCAAAGCCGCAAGGACGCAAAGGCGCAATGTGGGGCGTGATTGAGCGGCAGCGGGATTCTTTCCGCCCGCTATTACACGGGCGGGGACGCCGCAGGGCGGCGACTCTACCAGCCGGCGAAACCCCGAAGATTCTTTGTGCCGCGACCGGTTTATGGTACATTCTGTATTCCATAATGAGCAGTGCCGCGTCACCTGAGATCGAAAAGGTCCCGTTCGAATCCACTCGAGCGGTGCCTGAATTGCTCGCGCCGGCGGGGGATTGGGAATGCGCCAAGGCCGCCGTGGAAAACGGCGCCGACGCCATCTATTTTGGGCTCGATAAATTCAACGCGCGCATGCGGGCGCATAATTTCACCGAATCCGATCTGCCGCGCCTCATGGAATTCCTGCACCGACGCGGCGTTCGCGGGTACATTACTTTCAACACGCTGATTTTTGAAAACGAACTCGCCGACGCGGAAAATTATCTGCGCACCATCATCGCCGCCGGTGTGGATGCGGCTATCGTTCAGGACGTCGGCATCGCGCGATTGATTCGTCAGTTGTCACCGGATTTTCCGATCCACGCGTCGACGCAAATGACGATCACGAGTGCCGCGGGAGTGGAATTCGCCCGCGAGCTTGGATGCAACCTTGTCGTCCTGGCCCGCGAGTGCTCGATTAAAGAGATTGAAAAAATTCAAACCGCGACAAATGCCGAGAGCGCGGTAGCCTCCAATCGCTCGACCCTCGGCCCTCGACCCTCGACTCTTCCCTTGGAGGTGTTTGTGCACGGCGCTTTGTGCGTGGCGTATTCCGGGCAATGCCTTACCAGCGAATCGCTCGGCGGCCGTTCCGCCAATCGCGGCGAGTGCGCCCAGGCGTGCCGGATGCCGTATGATTTAATTTCCGATGGCCAGCAGGTTCCACTCGGCGACAAAAAATATTTGTTGAGTCCGCAGGATTTGGCCGGGCTGGAAGTATTGCCGGAATTGATTCGCGGTGGCGTGGCGTCCTTGAAAATCGAAGGCCGCCTGAAAACGCCAGAATACGTCGCCAACATCACGCGCATTTATCGTCAGGCGCTGGACGAAGCGGCGGGTCAAAATCATCGCGATTCAGAAAGTCCCACTGTTCCCTCTCGACCCTCGACCCTCGACCCTCGTCACTATTCGATGGAGATGGCCTTCTCGCGCGGTCTTTACACCGGGTGGTTTGGCGGCATCAACAACCAGGAGTTGGTTCACGCGCGTTTCGGAAAAAAACGCGGCGTTTATCTCGGTGAAGTGGAATCCCTCGTGCGCGACGGCGTGCGGGTGACCCTCGCAAGTCCATTGAAACCCGGCGACGGCATCGTTTTTGACGCGGGCAAACCCGAAACGAAAGAAGAGGGCGGCCGCGTGTATGAGGTGAAAACCCGTGGCGCTCAAAAACCGAATCAGGAAATACGGCTTGCCGCACCGAAGCCGGGCGAAGGTGGGAATACGGAGCAAGCTGAGATTTATTTCGGTCATAATGATATTGATTGGTCCCGCGTTCACGTCGGCGACAAGATTTGGAAAACGAGCGACCCGGAACTCGACAAACGTTTGCGGCAAACCTTCGAAGGCGACGCGCCGAAATTCCAGCGGCCCATCGAAATGGAAGTGCACGGACTTGCCGGGAAACCGCTGACTTTGATTGCCCGCGACGAGCAGGGGCACATTGCGCGAATCGATTCGACCATGCCGCTGGCAAAGGCCGAGAAACAACCGCTTGGTACTGAGCGTTTGCGCGAACAATTGGGTCGTCTCGGCGGC
The DNA here is from genome assembly GCA_035550235.1 of Verrucomicrobiia bacterium. Taxonomy (GTDB): domain Bacteria; phylum Verrucomicrobiota; class Verrucomicrobiia; order Limisphaerales; family DASXHY01; genus DASXHY01. The sequence continues at coordinate 5,304 of DASZPR010000386.1, forward strand.
ACGCCGTTCAAGCTCGGCGAACTGAAAAACTTTCTCAGCGGCGAAGTGCTTTTGCCCGTCAGCGAATTGAATCGTCTGCGCCGCGAAGTGGCCGTGGATCTGGAACAGCAACGCGCACAGCCAAAACGGTGGAAGCTCAACGCAGGACAGGCATCTTGCCTGTCTCGAATTTCAACGAACGATGGGCACAATGCCAACACACCAAGCCCTGCCTTAATCATTCTCGTCCGCAATCTCGGGCAGCTCGATGCCGCGTTGAAAGCTGGGGTCCAAACGATCTACTGCGATTTTGAGAATCCAAAGAAATATCGCGATGCCGTGGCTGCCGCGAAACTCGAAACTCGAAACCCAAAACCCGAAATCTGGGTCGCTCCGCCGCGCATTTTCAAAATGGGTGAGGAATGGACCCTGCAGCAAGTGCGCTCCTGCGAGGCGGACGGCTACCTGGTTCGCAATTACGATCACCTGAACTTTTTCGCGAGCGACCGGCGGGTGGGTGATTTCTCGCTCAACATCGCCAATCATTTTTCCGCGGATTATTTCAAAAATAAGTTCGGCCTCGAACGCGTCACGGCCTCGTATGATCTGAATTTCCAGCAACTCGAAGCGCTGTTGCAAGGCGCGCCGGGGGATTGGTTTGAGATCACGATTCACCAGCACATGCCCATGTTTCACATGGAGCATTGCG
>DASZPR010000387.1:0-7893 GCA_035550235.1 Verrucomicrobiia bacterium
ACTGGCGGCACAGCCATTGACGGTGAGGATTACACGGGCATTTCCGGCACGCTGAGCTGGGCCAACGGTGACGCTACTGCAAAAACATTTAGCATCCCCATCCTGAACAATTCACCAGCCGGAACAAACCGAACTGTTTTCCTCACGCTCAGCAACGCCACCGGTGGCGCATATCTCAGCTCACCATTCAATGCCGTTTTGACGATTACCAACGTCACGCCGCCGCTGTCATCCTACGCGACCTGGAAACTCGCTCACTTCGGCGCGGACGCGAATGATCCCGCCGTCGCCGGCGACAACGCCGATCCCGATGGCGATGGTATTCCCAACATCCTCGAGTACGCCTTCGGCTCTGATCCTATGGTCGCGGACGCAAACAAACCCCTCATCGGCACCATAGGATCGAACTATTTCCAACTCCAATTCAACCGCAATACCTTGGCGACCGACCTCACTTACTCGGCTGAAGCAGCGTTCGGTTTTCCCGGCACTTGGAGCAATCTGGCAACTTACCTTCCGGGCAGCGGTTGGACGACAAACACCCCGGGCTCCACCGTCACGGAGTCGAGCCTCGACGATTCAAACCAAATCATGCAGGTCATCATCACCGATCCGATGGACCCATCCACCACCAACCGGTTTTTCCAATTGAACGTGCATGAGTAACATTCCCTAGGAAGCCACCCCATTTGGATTTCTCGCAGGTGCGCTTATCGTGGATTGAAACTCTAACGACACGCCATGAAATTCTCGTTACATTATTTGAAGCGCTACAAAGACATCGCTTTTTTGCTGGCCAAATATTCGCAGGCCGGCAACCGCAACCGTTTTGGCTTCGATTCCCCCGCCACCGCTTCGGGAGATAATAACGGCAAAGCGCACGAACTACCGGATGATCTTGAGCGCCTCGGACCCACTTTTGTCAAACTCGGCCAACTGCTCTCGAGCCGCGCGGATTTGTTGCCGCCCGAATTCCTGAAACCGCTCGCACGCCTGCAGGATAAGGTCAAACCATTCCCCTACGAAGACGTTCAATTCATCATCGAAAATGAACTGGGCGCGAAAATTTCCAAATTATTTTCGCAATTCGATCCCGTACCCATTGCCGCCGCCTCCCTGGGCCAGGTGCACCGTGCCGCCCTGCACGATGGCCGCAGCGTCGTGGTCAAAATCCAGCGTCCCAATGTTCACGAGCAAATTCGCGAGGATTTCGCCGCGTTGGAAGAAATCGCCAAAGTTCTCCATCGCCATACGGAATTCGGCCAGCGTCACGAACTGGTAAAAGTACTCGAGGAATTTGAAAGTTCCATCGCGCACGAACTCGATTATCGCCGCGAAGCCGCAAACATGGTCACGCTGGCAAATAACCTCCGCGAATTCAAACGCGTTCGCATCCCATTGCCGGTGGATAAATATACCACCCACAAAGTCCTCACGATGGAATACATCGAAGGCACCAAAATTACCGAACTCAGCCCGCTCACACCACTCGACCTTGACGGTCGCGCGCTCGCTGAGGAACTCTTTCAAGCGTATCTCAAGCAAGTGTTGCTGGACGGCACCTTCCATGCCGATCCGCATCCCGGAAATGTTTTTCTGACCACCGACCGGCGCATCGCGTTGATCGATTTGGGAATGGTTGGCTATACCACGCCCGCCATGCAGGACAGCCTGCTGAAACTCCTGCTCGCCGTTAGCGAAGGCGATAGCGACCAGGCTGCGGATGTCGCCATTCGCATCAGCGAAACCGCGACCGATTTCGATGAACCGCAATTCCGCCACAAGATCGCGCAACTCGTCGCCCAGCAACACTCCAGCACGCTCGGCCAGATGGACCTCGGCAAAATGCTTCTCGAAGTGAGCCGGAGCGCCGCCGATACCGGCCTTTACGTACCGATTGAACTGACGTTGCTCGGAAAAACGTTGCTGCAGTTGGACGAAGTCGGCCGAACTCTTTCGCCCGATTTTGATCCCAACGAATCCGTGCGCCGCAATGCCTCAAAAATCTTGAACCGGCGCGTCAAATCCACACTCACCGAAGGCAAATTATTTTCGTCATTGCTGGAAACAAAACAATTTGTCGGCGCCCTTCCCTCACGCTTGAATAAAATTCTCGACGCCGTCGGCAACGCCGAACTCAACGTCAACGTCAAACCAAGCGAAACCAATTTTCTGATGGAGAGTTTTCAGAAAGTTGCCAATCGCATTACCACCGGCCTCATCCTCGCCGCGCTCATCATTGGCGCTGCGCTGTTGATGCGCGTAGACACGACCTTTCACATTTTTGGCTACCCCGGGCTGGCCATTCTTTGCTTCATCGCCGCCGCGACCGGTGGTGTCTGGCTGCTCATGAGCATTCTCTGGCAGGACCACAAAAGCAAACGCCAGCCGCGACGATAGACAAGTGCCGGCACACGCGATAAAAGTTCGCGAACTCGTGCAAGAGCGGGTGGGGTGACCGTCCTCGCGCGCCGTTGTTCATTTCAACGTCCTCAAATACGCAATCAACGCATTCACATCATCCTGCGAAAACTTCTCGCCAAAGGCCGTCATCTCGCCTTTGATGCCATTGCGAATCCGCCGCGCAATCCAGTCGTCAGACTTGCGCAACCCGTGCAAATCCGGCCCTTCGTCCCCCGTCGCATCATCCGCATGACAATGCGCGCAGTTTTTCAAAAACAAGCTGCGCCCGATTTCGACTGGCGTTGGTGAACCCGCCGCCGGCGCCTCACCGGCGACGGCATTCATCAGCCTTACCACACTCAGACCCAAAACCAGATAGAATATTTTTAAACTCACCTTCATTTTGAAATTTTTCGGCGTTCAACGTTCGGCGTTCGATGTTCAACGTTTCCCTTGTTCACGCCAACGTCGCATCCACCACCGCCAGCGCTCCTTTGCCCTCGGTATAACTCACCTCCGTGATGCCGAGATAATCCCGCAACTTCCCAGCCTCGACCTTCATCGGGCCCGGCTTCGGCGCTTTGCCCGGCTCCGGCTGCGGAAACGCCGTCGACATCGCCGTGTGAAACGTCACATGCCCCTCCACCTTTTTCATCGTCTGATGAATATGCCCATTGAGCACCGTCACCGAACCAAACCGCTTCAGATAACTCAACGCCTGCGCGCTCTCGCTCGTGCCCCAGCCCCATTCCGGGTAGACCGTCCAGAGCGGGATATGCGCGAAAATCACAATCGGCGTCGAACTCGACCGCCCTTTCAAATCATCTTCCAGCCATTCCAATTGCTCGTTGCCGAGAATACCCAACCCGTTTTCCTTGATGTCCACCACGTTCACCAGGCCGATGAAATGGACTCCCTTGTGATCAAAGCTGTACCAACCCCGCCCTTTCGTCCCCTTGCCGAAACGCTCGAGATATTTTTTCCCGTTGTCGCCAATCACATCGTGCTCACCCGGCACATAAAAAATCTGCGACGTCTTCAATCCCTTGAGCAATTGGTCCAGCGTATCGAACTCCTCCGCCTCGCACAGGTGCGTCAAATCGCCCGTATGCAAAATGAAATCCGGCGGCTCCGGCAGCGCATTGATGCGCGCGATCGCCTCCTTCAACGTGCCCGCCACGTCCTTGTTCGCATCCTTGTTGAAACCAATATGCGAATCGCTGATTTGCACAAAACTGAACGTGCTGCGCGGCATTTCTGCCGCGCCCGCACGCCCGGGCACAACCGCCGAACTCAATAACCCGCCCGTCACCGACCACAGCATGCCCGTTCCCGCCCAGGCCATGCATTCGAGAAAGCCCCGCCGGTCCAGACCGTCGTGATTGTGATCATATAAAAGGATTTTATTTTTCAATTTCATAAAACGTGTGTGTTGAGATTGCTATTTGAAATTCCAGACCCGTATCGCCTCCAAAAATTCCTTCGGGAATAAAATCGCCATCCGCGGAGTCTTCCTTTAATTGAATGCAGATAATGAGCGCAACCGACCCGCAACGCCAGTTTGAGCAGGTGGTCATGCCGCACCTGGATGCGGCTTACAACCTCGCACGCTGGCTGGCCGGCAACGACCACGACGCCGAAGACATCACGCAGGAAGCCTCCCTGCGCGCGTTCCGCTTTCTCAGTGGCTTTCGCGGAGGCAACAGCCGTTCCTGGCTGCTGACCATCGTGCGCAACACGGCTTATACCTGGCTCAAACAAAACCGCCCGCAAGCCGTCGTTTCCATCGCCGATGACGAATTACTCGAAATCGAAGATCCCGAGGCGACGAAAAGTCATTCGTCCGCGCTGCACAACGCCGACCGCGACGTGTTGCGCGCCGCCTTGGAACAATTGCCAACCGAATTTCGCGAAGTGCTCATCCTCCGCGAACTCGAAGGATTATCTTACAAGGAAATTTCCGAAGTCGCCGACGCGCCCATCGGCACCGTGATGTCGCGCCTCGCGCGCGCGCGAAAACAATTACAAGAATTCCTCGCCCGGAAAGGAGAACTGCAATGAACTGCCACGAGATTCATCCCCTGCTCCACGCCTACGTGGACAGCGAACTCGATCTGATGCCGAGTCTCGAAGTCGATCGCCATCTCAAAACCTGCGCGAATTGCTCCGCCATGAAACGCTCGCTCGAATCGCTGCGCGCCAACTTGCGCAATAGGGACCTCGCCTATCGTGCGCCCAACGCCTTGCGCGCGCGCATCCGCGAGACCGTCGCCGCCACGACCGAAGAAAAGCCCCAGCGCACCTCACGCCCATGGGTGTGGCAGCTACTCACTCTCGGCGCACTCGGTTTTGCCGTGTTCACTCTCATGTTCCAGCCGTCCGGGATCTCGGGGCAAGACCGCCTCGCCGACGAAGCCATTTCCGACCACGTCCGCTCGTTGATGCCCGGCCACCTCATGGACGTTGTCTCAACCGATCAACACACCGTGAAACCGTGGTTCAACGGCAGGATTGATTTCGCACCGGAAGTAAAAGACCTCGCCGCACAAGGATTCCCTTTGGTCGGCGGCCGCCTGGATTATTTGGACAATCAAACGGTCGCCGCGCTTGTTTATCACCGCAACAAACACACCATCAACGCCTTCGTCTGGCCCGCTAAAACCGCGGCCACCACCACGATCCAGGAACGCCGCGGCTACACCGTCATCAACCGCGATGTCAACGGCCTGCACTACTGCATTGTCTCAGATTTGAACGCAAAAGAATTGCAAGAGTTTGGAAATCTCCTGACACAATAAGCAGCACTATGAAAGCAAAACGCAAAGGGCTGAAAGCCCGCAATGTTACAGCCCGGGCTGAAGGCCCGGGTCAAAACACCATAATAACGTAGCCCTGTAAGGGCGGCACAATGATCAACCGCTCTGGACATGATTCTCTGTTTCAATCCCACGCGTAGCGTTCATCCACTGGCCTGCAATTCTTTTCACAAAACCGGCGATACTCCGTTTGGAAATCCTCTTTCTTATGATGCACCTCCTGGCCACGGATATACTCACGGATCAGCTCAATATGCATAGGGCTAACGCTAAATTCTCCATAACCACTCTGCCACGCAAAATCCGAATACCAAGAATGACACGTTTTGAGCCACGTCGATGACGCGGTTTTGATCTGTTCTACAATTTTAGAAGGTGCATGGTTTTTGGATTGCACGAATAAAATGTGAACGTGATCACGCACAGAGTTTATTTCAATCAACAGTGAATCGTTATTTTTCAGCACGCCTGTAATATATGAATGCAATTCGCCACGCTCTTCGTCGCGCAACAAAGGACGACGATCCTTGGTGCTGAATACAAGATGCACGATAAATATTGGCGAGAGATTGTGACATACTTTTGTCACGCCCTTACAGGGCTTGACCGTTTTGCGCAATCCTTTTCCTGGGCCTCCGCTCGTCGGACTCGCTACAGCCCAGGCTGTAACATTGCGGGCTTTCAGCCCTAGGGGTTTGATCAAACCAATTAAAAAGCCGCTCCTCACGGAGCGGCTTTCCTGTAGCGGCGCTCTGTGAGCGCCGCGATATTTTACATCAGCGATCCCGCCATCGCGGGACCGCCGCATTGAATTACTTCTTCGCCTTCTTCGAGGCTTCTTCCTCGAGTGCGGCTTGCGCGGCAGCGAGGCGCGCCACGGGCACGCGGTAAGGCGAGCAACTCACGTAGGTCAAACCGAGGCGATGACAGAATTTCACCGAATCCGGATCGCCACCGTGTTCGCCGCAAATGCCCAGCTTGATGCCAGGGCGGGTCGCATTGCCCTTCTCCACCGCGATCTTCATCAACTGGCCCACGCCAGTCTGGTCGATGGATGCGAAAGGATTTTTCTTCACGATTTCCGCTTCCGTGTAAGGCGGCAGGAAACTGCCGGAATCGTCGCGGCTCATGCCGAGGCAGGTCTGCGTCAGATCGTTCGTGCCGAAGCTGAAGAACTCAGCCGTCTGCGCGATTTCGTCCGCCGTGAGCGCGCCGCGCGGCACTTCGATCATCGTGCCGACCATGTAGGCGAGCTTCACCTTCTTCTCCGCCATGACTTCCTTCGCCACGCGATGCACCACTTCGACTTGCAGATCCAATTCGCGTTTGAAACCAACGAGCGGGATCATCACTTCGGGCTTCACTTTGATGCCGGCCTTCTGCACTTCGGCCGCGGCTTCAAACACGGCGCGGGATTGCATCTCGGAAATTTCCGGGAACACAATGCCCAAACGGCAGCCGCGGAATCCGAGCATCGGGTTGAACTCGTGCAGTTCCTTAACGCGCTGTTTGATGCGCTCCACCGGCACGCCCATTTTCGCGGCAAGATCTTTCTGCGCCGCGTCGTCGTGCGGCAGGAATTCATGCAGCGGCGGGTCAAGAAAACGAATCGTTGCCGGGAGGCCCTTCAATTCCTTGAACATGCCCACGAAGTCTTCCCGCTGGTAAGGCAGGATTTTCGCGAGCGCTTTTTTGCGTTCCTCGACACTGTCCGCGAGAATCATTTCGCGCATCGAATCGATACGATTGCCTTCGAAGAACATGTGTTCCGTGCGGCAAAGGCCGATGCCGCTCGCGCCGAACGCAACTGCATTGGCAGTCTGTTCCGGCGTGTCCGCATTGGTGCGGACCTACAGCTTCGTCACCTTCGAGCACCAATCCATCAGCTTCGCAAACATCTGATAGGTCTGGCTGTCTTTCGCCGCCAGTGATTTCTCGACGAGCACCTGCACCACTTCGGATGCCGCCGTCTTGATTTCGCCCGGGTAAACTTCGCCGACCGTGCCGCTGATCGAAAGGAAGTCGCCTTCCTTGTAGGTCGTGCCATCCACGGTCATCGTCTTCGCGCCATAATCGATCTGCAACGCCGCAGCGCCGCATACACAAACCTTGCCCATCTGCCGCGCCACGAGTGCCGCATGCGAGCTCACGCCGCCTTTCGCGGTCAGGATGCCTTCCGCCGCGATCATGCCGCGCAAATCTTCGGGTGAGGTTTCATTGCGGACGAGCAACACGCGCTCGCCTTTGTCTGCCGCCGCCACCGCGCGGTCCGCGTTCAAATACATCTTGCCGGAAGCCGCACCGGGACCTGCCGGCAAACCTTTCGCGATCATTTTCGCGGCCTTCACGGCCTTGCGATCGAACACCGGGGCCAGCACCTGGTCGAGCTGATCGGCCGGCACGCGCTTGATCGCCGTCTTCCAGTCGATGAGTTTTTCCTTCTCCATTTCGATGGCGAAACGAACCGCCGCGAGACCCGTGCGTTTGCCATTGCGGGTCTGGAGCATGAACAACTTGCCTTCCTGAATCGTGAACTCAAAATCCTGCACGTCCTTGAAATGCGCTTCGAGCGTCTTGCGAACTTTTTCGAGTTCCGCGAATGCCGCCGGCATTTCGTTCTTCAACTGCGCCACCGGTTCCGGAGTGCGCACGCCCGCCACCACGTCTTCGCCCT
>DASZPR010000388.1:0-2839 GCA_035550235.1 Verrucomicrobiia bacterium
GTGCCCGGTCGTAGGGGGAGTGGCTGCACGACTTCACGGGTCTCGCTCAAAAAAATCCGTGTGCATCCGCGCACATCCGTGGTTAAACTTTTAGCGCCCTATGGAATACGAAGCAGTCATCGGACTCGAAACGCACGTCCAGCTTAAGACGAAATCGAAGATGTGGTGCGGGTGTGCCAACACCTTCGGCTCGCCGCCCAACACCAATGTCTGCCCGGTTTGCATTGGTTTGCCGGGCGTGTTGCCGGTCGCGAATGAGGAAGCCATGCGTCTCACCGTGCTTACCGGGTTTCTGCTCAATTGTTCCATTCCGCGTTACGCGAAGTTCGATCGCAAAAATTATTTTTATCCGGACGCCGCCAAGAATTACCAGATCACGCAATACGACAAGCCTTCAACCGCGAATGGCTACGTGGATTTTGAATTCAACGGCGGCATTTCCCGCGTTCGCATCACGCGCGCGCATTTGGAGGAGGACGTCGGTAAAAATTCGCACTTCGAGCGCAACAGCGGCGTGGATTTCAACCGGGCCGGCGTGCCGCTCCTGGAAATTGTTTCCGAGCCGGACATCACCAGCGCGGACATGGCCTACGAATATCTCAATGCGCTCAAGGACATCCTCGTCTACGGCGGCATTAGCGACGCCGATATGGAGAAAGGGATGGTGCGTTGCGACGTGAACGTGAGCGTCCGCCCGAAGGGGCAGAAGGAGCTTGGCGCGAAGATTGAAATCAAAAACATGAACAGCTTCAGCGGCGTGCGCCGGGCGGCTGAATATGAGATCTCGCGTCAGATTGAAATGCTCAAAAAAGGCGGCAAGCTGATTCAATCCACCCGGCGCTGGGATGATGACGCGGGCATCACGGATGAGATGCGCACGAAGGAGCACGCGCATGATTACCGTTATTTTCCCGAGCCGGACCTGATGCCTTTTGAGCCCACGGAAAAATGGCTGGCGGATGTTTCCGCGCGGGTCGTGGAATTGCCCCTCGCGCGCAAGCAGCGGTTCATGCAGCAATATCAATTGCCGGCCGGCGACGCCCAGACGTTCGTCTGGGATGCGCCATTGGGAAATTATTTCGAGGGCATCGCCAAGCAATCGAAGAATCCGAAAGCCGTGGCGAACTGGGTCATCAACAACCTGCGCGCCAAACTTGCTGAAGTGAATGATCGTAGCCGCCGGGGTAACGAGGCGGAGGAGTTTCTTGCGACCGATAATCCGCCTCCTCACGTCGGCGGCTATATGACGTTGTCCGACTTGAAATTCAAGCCCGAAGCCATTGCCGAGCTTGCGGCGCTGGTGGAAGCCAAAACCATTGGCAGTTCCGCGGCGCAACAGGTCTTCGCAGAAATGTTCGAGACTGGAAAAGCGCCCGGCGTCATTGTTCAGGAAAAAGGCCTCGCGCAAGTCAGCGATACGGGCGCGATTGAGAAATTCTGCGATGAAGTGATTGCGGCGAACCCCGGCCCCGTAGCTGATTTCAAGGCCGGCAAAGGCGCCGCGCTGAATTTCCTCAAAGGCCAGGTCATGAAATTGAGCAAGGGCAAAGCGAATCCGGCGGTTGCGGGAGAAATTCTCGAACGGAAATTGAAGGGATAATTTTCATCCCAAAAATCTTTCTGCGACGGCGCCACCATGCTTTAATTCACCCCCATGTTTTCGTCAGGAATCAAATCAGTTCACTTCACCGGGATTTGCGGTACCGCCATGGCGAGCGCGGCCGCCGCCATGAAGGAAAAGGGTTACGCCGTCACCGGCTCCGATCAAAGCGTCTACCCCCCGATGTCCACTTTCCTGGCCAGTCGGCAGATCGAAGTGATCAACGGCTACTCGGATCGGAACCTCGCGCACAAGCCGGACCTCGTCGTCATCGGCAACGCCATTTCGCGCGGCAACCCGGAAGCGGAATACGTCCTCGACCACAAGCTCCGCTATTGTTCGCTGCCGGAATTGCTCAAGGAATTTTTCATTCGCGGCAAACGCTCCATCGTCGTTGCTGGCACGCACGGAAAGACCACAACCACGTCGCTGCTCACGTGGGTGTTCGAGCACAACGGCCTCAATCCGAGTTATCTCATCGGCGGCATTCCGAATAATCTTTCGCAGGGCGCGCGTTTCACGGATAGCGAATGGTTCATCATCGAGGGCGATGAATACGACACGGCGTTTTTCGACAAACGCAGCAAGTTCATCCATTACCTCCCGGAGATCGCCATTCTCAACAACCTCGAATTCGATCACGCGGATATTTTTGAGAACCTCGACGCCATCAAAAAATCCTTTTCGCATCTCATTCGCCTCGTGCCGCGCAATGGCCTGTTGCTTGGTAATGGCGACGATCCAAATCTCGCGCCGCTCCTGAATGTGACGCATTGCCCGGTGAAGAAATTCGGGCTCGGCGGCGATTTCGCCATCTATGCGTTCAACCTTCGTTACGGGCCGACCGCGACGGAATTTGAAATCCCGAGTTTCAAATTTCACCTGAATCTCGTCGGCGAACTGAATGTTCGCAATGCCCTCGCCGTCATTGCCTGCGCGAAGCATTGCGGCCTGTCCAATAAGCAGATTCAAGCCGCGTTCGACACGTTCAAGGGTATCAAGCGGCGCATGGAAATCCGTGGCATCGCCGGCGGCGTGACGGTCATCGACGATTTTGGCCATCACCCAACCGCCATTCGCGAGACCTTGCGCGCGTTGCGGATCAAATATCCACAGCAGCAACTCTGGGCGATTTTCGAGCCGCGCAGCAACACGACGCGCCGCAATGTTTTTCAGGACGAACTCGCCGCTTCCTTCGCGGATGCCGACGCGGTGGTGGTTGCGGAAGTCGCGCGGCTT
>DASZPR010000389.1:0-3968 GCA_035550235.1 Verrucomicrobiia bacterium
ACGCGTTCATGCTGCGGCGCGATCCGTGGAATGCGTTTCATCGCCGCGCATTCGCCATCGCGTTTTCGCTCGGCGCATTCATGGCCATCCTGCAACCGTTGAGCGGAGATTTTCTGGCCCGGCAGGTTTTTCATTATCAACCCGCCAAATTGGCGGCCATGGAAGGGCAATTCAAAACCTCCAACCGCGCTCCGCTGCACCTCGGCGGCTGGCCCGATGAAAAAACCGAAACGATGAGATACAGCATCGAAATTCCGTCGGGCCTCAGTTTTCTGGTGTATCACAAACCCGAAGGCGAGATCAAAGGCCTGGAGGAATTTCCCCGCGACCAATGGCCCTCCGTCGCCGTCGTCCATGCAGCCTTCCAAATTATGGTCGCCTGCGGGATGGCGATGATGCTGACCGGCCTAATCGGCGGCTGGCTCGCGTGGCGAAAAAAGAAACCGTGCGACCAGCGGTGGTTCCTGTGGCTGGCGATGCTCTGCGGGCCGCTGGGTTTTGTGGCGATCGAAACCGGCTGGACGGTGACGGAAGTGGGACGCCAGCCGTGGATTATTTACGGCATCATGCGCACCGCGGACGCGGTTACGCCCATGCCCAGGTTGGTGGTGCCTTTCATTTCGTTCACGGTGCTTTATATCTTTCTGGCATTCGTCGTGATTTTCCTGCTCAAGCGGCAGGTCTTCCAAAGTCCAAAAAATTTCGGCGAAACCGAAAGGAAATCGCCATGATGCCGCTCAGCGATTTGATTGGCGTAGTCATGGTCGTTTCGCTCGTTTTATACGCGCTGGGTGCGGGCGCGGATTTTGGCGGTGGCGTGTGGGACTTATTTGCGAGCGGACCGCGAGCCAGGCAACAACGTGAATTGATCGCCCACGCCATCGGCCCCATCTGGGAGGCCAATCACGTTTGGCTCATCCTGGTGATTGTGCTGTTGTTCGTGGCGTTTCCGCCCGCGTTCGCGGCCATCAGCATCGCGCTGCACATTCCGCTGGCGGTAATGCTGGTGGGAATTGTCCTGCGCGGCTCGGCTTTCGTGTTTCGCAGCTACGATGTTCAAACCGACGACGTCCAGACTCGATGGAGCCGGCTGTTCGCCGTCGGCAGCATTGTCGCGCCGGTGATGCTCGGCGTCTGTGTCGGAGCGATTGCTTCCGGGAGCATTCACGTCCAGTTGGAAACCGGCAAAGTGGAAACGAATTTCATTTCGCAATGGCTCGGGGTGTTTCCGTTCGCGATTGGCTTTTGGACCCTGTCGCTGTTTGCCTTTCTCGCGGCGATTTACCTGACGAACGAAACGCACGATATGGATTTGCGTGAGGATTTTCGGCGGCGCGCCCTCGCGGCGGGAATGGCGGTGGCATTAATGGCGCTCGTGAGTTTTATTCTCGCGGAACGCGGCGCACCGCTGATTCGCCACGGGCTTTCCAAGGAATGGTGGTCCATTCCCTTTCAAATCGCGACCGGGCTCATTTCCGTGTCGGCGCTGGGAGCGGTTTGGGTGCGGCGTTATCGCCTGGCGCGCGTGCTGGCGATGGCGCAGATCGCGTTCATTATTGCCGGCTGGGGTTTGGCGCAGTTTCCATTTTTGATTGGGCCGGACCTGACGTTCGCAAACTCCGCCGCGCCGGACAGTGTCTTGAGCGTGCTGGTAAAAGCGTTGGCGGCCGGAGCCCTCCTGCTGTTTCCGTCGCTTTGGTATTTATACCGGATTTTTAAGAAGCCGGTTGCGACTGAATAGTCGCAAAAGCTCCAAGCGTCCAAGAACCAAGCTCCAGAGAAATTCCAAGCTCCAATTTCCAATCACGCCGTAGCATTCCACAATTTGTCGCTTGAAGTTTGGAGCTTCTTTGGAGCTTGGTTCCTGGACGCTTGGAACTTTTTACGTTAGGTCGTTACCTCCCTGTCTCATATCTGCGCTCGCGATTATTTTTACAAAGAGCGCATGAACCAGGTTTACATAGGCACCAGCGGGTGGGTTTACAAGGAGTGGCAAAAACATTTCTATCCGGAAGACGTTCCGGCGAAACGGCAGTTTGAATTTTACGCGACGCAATTTCCGACGGTGGAGATCAATGCGACATTCTACCGTCTGCCGACGCTGAAAATGGTCCGGGGCTGGCGCGACAAGGCGCCGCCGGGTTTTGTGTTCGCGGTGAAGGGCAGCCGGTTCATCACGCACATTCTGAAAATCAGCGGTGCGAGCAAGGGGTTGCGAAAATATTTCAGCCGCCTCAAACCGTTGAAGAAACGTACCGGGCCGGTGCTGTGGCAGCTTCCGCCGTTCATGAAAAAAGATCCCGCGCGGCTGGAAAAATTCCTAAAAATCCTGCCGAAGAATTATTGTCACGCGGTGGAGTTCAGAAATTTGTCATGGTACGAAGGCGACGAAGCGTTCGAATTGCTACGCAAATATAAGGTGGCGCATGTGAACCTTAGCTCGCTTAAAATGCCAATGAATCTCACCGTGACCGCGGATTTCGTTTACATCCGGTTTCACGGCCTGAAAGACGGCGCACGGCACGACTACAGCCGCGCTGAGCTCGAGCCGTGGGCGAAGTTCATTCGCAAACAGACGCGCGCCGGACGGAATGTTTATGCGTATTTCAACAATGACCTCAATGTGCATGCGCCGGACAATGCGAAAATGCTTATGGAAATGATCGGGAAAGCGGCGATGAAATAAAATCCAAGCACCAACATCCAAGCCCCAGAGAGGATCCAAGTTCCAAGCCTCAATCCGCACGGTAAATCCAGGGGGAGCTTGATGTTTGGGGCTTCTCTGGAGCTTGGCGCTGGGGATTTGGTGCTTTTATGCGAAACGATTCATGCTTTCCTCGCCCAATATTCTTCATATAATGGGCGGGCATGTTTCGCACTCAGGATTTACGTGTCAAAGAAATCGTCCGGCTGATTGAACCGGCGGCGCTGAAAGGCGCTCTGCCCATCACCGACGCATCCGGCGCCACCGTGTACCACGGCCGCGAGGCGGTGAAGAATATTTTGCATCAAAAAGACCCGCGTCTGCTGGTCGTGGTCGGCCCCTGCTCCATTCATGACGAAAAAGGCGCTCTGGAATACGCGGAAAAACTGAATGCGCTGCGGAAGGAATTTGCCAGCCACCTGGAAATCGTGATGCGTGTGTATTTTGAAAAGCCGCGCACGACCATTGGCTGGAAGGGTCTCATCAACGATCCGCACCTGGACAATTCGCAGGACATCGAGTCCGGGTTAAAGATCGCGCGGCGGTTGCTGCTCGACATCACGGGCATGGGCCTGCCAGCGGGCACGGAGTTTCTTGATCCGATCATTCCGCAATATATCGCGGACCTCGTCACGTGGGCAGCCATTGGCGCGCGCACGACGGAATCGCAGACGCATCGTGAATTAGCCAGCGGCCTTTCAATGCCGGTCGGTTTCAAGAACGCGACGGATGGCAGTTTGCAAGTGGCGATTGACGCCATGACTTCCGCGCGCTCATCGCACAGTTTTCTCGGCATCGACCAGGATGGATGCACAGGTATTGTGCGCACGACCGGGAATACCGATGGTCACGTGGTGTTGCGCGGCGGGCGGTTGCAGACGAATTACGACGCCAAGAGCATCCAGGAAGCGGAAGCGAAATTGACGCAGGCCAAATTGCCGGCGGTGTTGATGGTGGATTGCAGCCACGCAAATTCCGGCAAGCAACCCGCGCGGCAGGAAGATGTCTGGCACAGCATCATCGAGCAGCGCATTGGCGGGACGAAATCGCTCGCGGGCGCGATGATTGAAAGTTATTTACACGAGGGCACCCAGCCGATTCCGAAGAAGGTTTCCGATTTGAAGTATGGCGTGTCCATCACCGACGCGTGCGTCTCGTGGGAGACGACCGAGCGGATGTTGCGCTGGGGTTTCGAGAAACTTTCCAAGGCGCCGCGGGAATTGGTGGCGGCGTAAAGAGACACTTTCGTGGGAACGCCGGCGCT
>DASZPR010000390.1:0-2061 GCA_035550235.1 Verrucomicrobiia bacterium
AAGGCGTATTCGCTCGCCATCAACAATGGGCCAAATGCTTTGCATGGCGGACTGAAGGGTTTTGATAAAGTTGTCTGGCGTTCCACCCAGGGGCATTCAAAAAACGGCGAGACCTTGAAGCTGGAATACACCAGCGCTGATGGCGAGGAAGGCTACCCGGGCAAATTGAAAGTGACCATTTTTTACACTTTCACCCCGCTGAATGATTTGTGCATCGATTATCTGGCGGCCACCGACAAGGCCACACCCGTCAATCTCACGAATCACAGCTACTTCAATCTCGCAGGCGCGGGCTCCGGTGATGTGCTTGGCCACGAGTTGATGTTGAACGCTGCGAACTACACACCCACGGACGACACGTTGATTCCGACTGGTGAAATCAAATCTGTGAAAGGCACGCCGTTTGATTTCACTTCGCCGAAAGCCATCGGCAGGGAGATCGAACAATTGTACGCCCAACCGCATCGCGGCTACGACCACAACTTTGTTTTGAACAACCAAAATAAAGAATTCGCGATGATTGCTCGTGTTACCGAGCCAAACTCCGGCCGCGTCATGGAAGTAATGACCAACGAACCCGGCGTGCAGCTTTATACGGCGAACTTCCTCGGTGACACGCAAGGCAAGGCGGGAAAAATCTATAAGCAATACGGCGCGTTTTGTCTCGAGACACAGCATTACCCGGATTCGGTGAATCATCCGAATTTCCCCTCGGTGATTCTGCGGCCGGGCGAGGAATACCGTACCACGACAATTTACCGTTTTCCAAAGTAGGAGCCGACGTAAGGAGGCTCTAACTTAATTTGTCTCCCGGCGATTCAAGCGAGTTCAAACCCGCATTTCCCTTCGTATTTCTGCGTAATCCCGCCCTTTAGACAGCGCACTCGTTGTGGGGTAAATTGACCTGCCATGGTCTCGGTCGCCGAACATATCAAAAGCGCGGAACGTAAGCCGTTGTTGCCCAAAGCGCGGGCCTACAAGGGTGAGGTTGTGTATATTTATGCGTTCGATGTGGCCTACGAAATGGTCCGGCAACCGGTGCGTGAACTCCTCGGCCAGCCGGTCGCGCAATTTGTGGTCGATTCCAGCAAACGCAGTCCGCGTCATCTTTTCTTTTATCGTCCGCAAATGGTGCGCCTTCCGCCTTTGGAACGCATCGGCCCCAGCGGTCCGGTGCGCGTGGAACGCGTCGTGAAACTCCTGCCCGTCGGCGCCATTAGCATCACCATGCGCGTCCCGTTTGAAGTGGAACACATCGAGGATCTGGTCGGCTACCACGATTTGCAATTCACCAACGGCTCACTGCACGATGAAGTTCGCAATCTCGCGGAAGAAGTGCGTCGCGAATTGAACCCTTATTATGTCCGGCCCATTCCACAATTGGCGGACGAGGAAGCTTACACCGTTTTCTGCGTTGAATCGCCGCTCATCGGCGAAGACGGAGCGGCGTTGAATGTTGAAATGTGGTGGCGCGCGAATCGCCGCGCGGTCGCTTCGCTGCTGACGCAGGAGCCGGATATCGATCATCTCTCGCGGCAGGAAGCCGATGAATCCACGGGGCGTTACCTGAGCTATTATGAACACGACCTCGTGGTGGTGGACTGGGATGCCGCGTTGATTTTGGATGAGCGCCAAAATTTCGACGAGACGTTGTATGTGATGGAACTCGCGAATCTGCAACTCGCCGAGCTGGAAGCCTACGATCGCATCCTGGATAATTCACTCGAGCGCGCTTATCGCGACCTGACCTCGCGCCCGATGCGTGGCCGCGCGAACATTTTGCGCGAATTGCGCGAACTCCGCATCGACCTCGCGCGCTTCAGCGATGAGTTGTCGAACATCACCAAATTTTTTGGCGACTGGCATCTTGCGCGAATTTACGAAAACATTTCCGCGCGCTTCCATCTCACGGAATGGCACAAGACGCTCGATGGTAAATTGAAAACGCTGGCCGACTTGTATCAATTGCTGAATCACGACCGCATCAATCGCTGGATGCTGATTTTGGAAGTGACGATTGTCCTGCTGTTCGTAATCGATTTGGTGATTTTGTTTGTGAAG
>DASZPR010000391.1:0-10488 GCA_035550235.1 Verrucomicrobiia bacterium
GATGACGTGGCGTCCCTTAAGAACATGGCGAAGATGAGTAAGAAGTACCTCTACGTTTCCAGCATGCAGGGAAGAATGCGGAAATCCGAACGGCTCATCGGTCATTACCGGAATTATTCCCGCTGGGAATTGGCGCGAAAGCTTGAGGCTGCCGGGTGCAAGGTCCTTTGGATCAAAGGCTGGGGATTTCCCTTCTATTCACCGCTGTATCGCACGGTGGTGGAATGGTTGCCGGGCGGACCGCCCGGAGGAGAAATCAAAGGCTCCACCCGCCTCATGGCCCGGCTCATCTACCAACTCTACAAACTGAACGTGCCCGGCAAGGGCGATTACATCTACGCCATGGCGGAAGTTCCTTCGTCGGAAAATAGCGCGCAGAAGTAAGCAATCCAGTCAGATCTTCGAATGGACTCTACGACGACAAATCCGCCCGGCAATTCTTCTGCGCCTTCTGCGGGATTGCAGGAGTTGCCGTTTGTCTCGATTGTTATTCCCACGCGCAACGAGGAAGTTTTCATGGCCTCCTGCATCAAGAGTTTGCGCGAGCTGGATTATCCCGCAGAGCGATTGGAAGTGATCTTTGCCGATGGCCGGTCAACGGATCGCACGGCCGCCATCGCCAAAGAAATGGGCTGCCGGGTGATTGATAATACCGGTCTTAAGTGTTCCGCCGGACGGAATATCGGTTTTGCGGCCTCGCGCGGAGACATCATTGCGTTCACGGATGCTGATTGCACTTTTGAACGGGAGTGGATCAAGAATGCCGTTCGCCATTTTCAGCAACACCCGGAATTCGCCGGAATAAGCGGGCCGACGCGCGTGCCCCCGAACCAGGATCATTTTGGCCAGGCCGTGGGCGTCGTCTATGAACTCGCCGGCATGGCGGGGAGCACCGTGCATTTGGATGGCGTGGCCACATTGTTTGAGGCGGATGATCTGCCGGGGTGCAACGCCATCTATCGACGCTCGGCTCTCGAAACAGTGATGCCGATGATCACGGAATTATATTCCGCCGAGGATGTGGCGCTGAACGCTGATTTGAAGCGCCGCGGTTATCGATTGGCGCTCGCGCCCGACGTGACGCTCTGGCATTTCAAGCGTTCCAGCCCGAAGCGTTTTTGGAAACAGATGTATTCGTACGCGATTGGGCGGTTGCAAGTGGGAAAGCGTGATCGCTCGCTCATGAAATCGACTCATTGGGCGATGGGTTTTGGCCCCCCGCTCATCGTGGTGTTGACCGTTGTTTTGGGATGCATCAAACCATGGATTTTTGGCTTCGCGGCCGCCGGAGCACTGTTGATGGCCATTGCCATGTTTGTGGTTTACAGCATGAAAAAATCTCTCAAGACCGCCGCCTGGGTGGTCGTGGCGATGGGGATACTGGTTTGCGCCTGGCCACTGGGATTTTTACGTGAATGGTTTTGGCCGGTGCCCTCTTCTTACGACCCATGGCAGAAAGGCAGGATTGCCGTGGGCGCGCAGGCGTCCGCAGATCCTCTGACTCAACGCTCAAGGTAAAGTAAACCGATGGGCTCAAATTCAACGGCGATGGCTTCAATCGCCGCTTAACTCACTCAAGGGAATGATCAATTCCAACTCACTTCCGAAAACCTTTGTCCGCGATGGCGTGGTAATTTTATTACTCGCGCTGTTGCTGCGGATTCCCTTTTTCATCATCTCCAGCAGCCAGCCGGCGGAGCGGCAACACGCGGAGGACACCCGGGGATACGTGGACCTGGCGCACAATTTGAATCAAGGTTTGGGCTTCGGCCGCTATCTGCAAACCAATGACGTGTCTCCGGCCGTGTGGATTCCCGAATTGTGCCGCACGCCCGGCTTTCCCTGGGTGGTTGCCAGGTTGGATCGCGAGCCGACTCAAAGCACGCACGTGACCGTTCTCTTCCAACAGGTCATTGAACTTGCGTTGTGCTGGGTGGTGTTTGCGATTTGTTATTTTGCTTTCGGCCGCGTCCCGGGCTTGATCGCGGGCGTCTTCATGGCCCTGGACCTTCAAGGCGTCACGCTCGCGAACATGGTGCTGTCGGAGATGACTTTCACCGCGCTTTTCATCGCTGCCGCTTTGACCGCGACGCAGCTCTCCAAAAAGAATGGACTGATTTGGGCGGCGGTGACTGGCTTGCTCATTGGCGCCAGCGTGTTGGTTCGGCCCACGACACTATACTTGGGCGGGTTCATAGGAGTGGTGTTGGTTGCCCTGGCGCTCTGGCGGAAACGATGGGTGTATCTGGCGACGGCGGTGATCCTGGTCGGAGCAACTTACGCACCGGTGGTCGCCTGGATGGCGCGGAACAAAGCCCAGTGCGGCGCTTTCTCACTGACCACCATGACCCAATCTGGCGCACTGGGGCAGGCGGGATCGGTGCTGGCAAGGGCAAAGGGAATCCCCCTCAATGATGCGCTGGAGGAAGTTTGCAATCAGGCAAACGTAAGTTTCTGGCAGATACGATTTGTGCCGATTTCGACTGAGCAGAAAAAGCGATTGGCCGAAGTGGCCGTGCCGATCGTGCGTGCCCACCCGAAAGAGATGCTGAAGGAATACGTCATTCGCACCGCGAATCTGATGGTCGGCCCCGAAAAATACATGCTCACAGTTTTGGGCATGCCGCCGATTTCCTTCGGCCTCGTCGACAAATCCAACGGCGCCAAAAAGAGCAGCAACGGCCTGGGGTTGGCGTTGCTGGGCGTGCAGGTTTTGTTCACGCTCGCGATTTACGTCGGGGTGCTGAGGACGTTGTGGCAGGCGGTAAGAGGCCGCGTTTTTCCAGGCTGGGTCTGGATTTGTTTTTGGTTCTCGATGTATACCCTCGGGATATCCGCCGCGGTTTGTGTGGGCGACCCGCGCTATCGCTGGCCCACGATTCCGTTGTTAATCATGGTGGCCGCCGCTTCGTTTATTCGGCCTCAAACGAATCAACCCGCCAGCGTCGGTGTGGAAGAAAAAACATCTGCTGCGGCTGCAGCAGGCGTTTGAGCCTGTGAGGCTCCAGGCGAGTCGGCGGAAAACAACCAAACTAACCCTTTCCCGAAGGGTGGGTGTGGTGTAAAATCGTGCAATGATGGTTTGTTGTCAGGACAGTTGGCTGTGGGGAAGTATATGGATTTATCAGTAAAATTGCCTAAAACCTGCCATGGCACATCCTCTGCTGAAAGTTATTTCGTGAGTCGGACTTTTTTTTCCGCCGGCGTCCGATCGCTGGTGCATTTTTTGGCCGGGATTTCCCGGAGTATTGCTGTGTTAAAATCCTTACTGGTTTTGGCGGTTGCCCTCGCGGCATCCGCTGGTCTCGCCGCCACTTTGCCGCCGGGAACATCGGTTATCGGTGCGTCATCGACGTTGACGATTCCGTCCTCGGCGTTTTACCACACCATCATTGGCAACTCGCCCGCCGATGGCTCCGTGCAGGGGCTCAACCCGCCGGTCTTCAAATGGATTTACAACGAAGATGTAAGCCTCTCGAGCAGCAGTTCCTATCGCATCTTTCGATTCCAACTGACCACCAACGGAAATTTTGCGACTCCATACTGGAACATCGTTTGTTCCAATAATTTTTATAACTTTCTACCGCCGATTACGAACTCGGACGGTTCCCCGTTTCAAGGCACGATTTCCTGGCACATCATTTACATGGATGCGAGTCAGAATGTGGTGGGCACGGGTTCAACGCACACCTTCACGCTGACACCCACCGCTACCCTTTGGGACCGTAGCATGCTGGCCGACCCGAATTATCTGCGCAATATTGCGGGAACCCATCCGCACATGTGGTTTAACCCGGGCAATCTCGCGGCGATGTCCACGTTTTTGCAGACCAAGCCATGGCCCACTTCCGGCCAAGGCTATTCGTCTCAGACCAGCGTCGCCACTTATTATCAGGGCCAAAGCTGGTGGGCCGACAAGAGCATTACCAATTTGCAGGGGGCTGCGTTGTTGGCAGCGGTGGACGGTGCGCAACGGGTGGCTTTTTGTTATTATATGTCAGGGAGCAACAGCGTGTGGGATATCCATGGCGCGGCCACGACTCTGGATTATTTTGCGACGTCATTTCGCCAAAAAGGTTGGGACATGCTGGATCCTTATTCGGTCGATCCCGGGTCGGAAGACGGTTTTGCGACCGCCTACGACTGGCTGTATCCGTTCATGACGCCCGCGCAACGCTCGAATGTTCTTTATACGGTGAAAAGTCTCGCTCAATACGCGGCGTACGGTAATGCCTGGTATTACCTCTCCACGCCCGCGGTGACCAACCGGGTTTATACCAACGCTCTGCAAACGCTCTATTACAGCGCCGGAAAAACCGCGGTGTCTCACGAGAGAATGTCGTGCCCGGTGGGCCTGCAATGTTGCATCGCGACCATGGGGGAAGATCAGGATATGCTCAACCTTTTCCCGTTGTTCATGAATTACTCCTTCGCGCAATTTGATCCGTATCAAGGAGACGAAGGGCGTGGATATTCAGAACAGGCGAACTTCAAGTTTGACCGCGAATTTGGTTCCGCAGCGCTCGCCTGCGTGCAGTTTCCAGAAGCCAAGCTCTGGATGAACCCGATCTTTACCAATTTGGGTACCTTCTTCGCCAACTTCGAGCCAGTGGGATGGCAGTCCACGATGGAGCCCTGGGGCGATTTGGGATACGGATTCCTGAGCCAATGGTATAACACCCGTTATTTCGATCTGGCTTTGATTACGCAGAACGGCGCTATTTACCGGCAATACCTCCGGGCATGGAATTTCCGCCAAAACGCCCCGGATGTGTATCCGCTCGGAGGTGAAGCGTTCCTGCCGTTTTATTTTCCCACGCCGTTGGAGGCCGACTGGACAGAATCAACGTATTTTGATCCGGTTCGCGGATGGGCGATGTCCTCCCTGTATAAACCCTCGGACTGGAATGCCTTCACCAATGGTGTTGGCTTTGTCTTCCAGGCGCGACCGGGCGGAAGCCGCATTGAACATTCAAGCTTTACCGACGGCCAGGTGGAATTATGGGCCTACGGAGCCAACTGCGTTGCCGCAGGATCTGCAGGCGGTTACGCCAAGCATCCGATGTACTACAACGGCCTGATGGTGAATGGCATTGGCATGATGAATCCGGTGCCGCCGGTTGATCCCGTCTACAGCAAATTTTTGATTTTCACCAATAACCAGAATTTCACGTACGCGGCGGCGGACCTTACAAAAGGCTTTAATCGGACCAATTACCAAACTCCGGGCCTGGGTAATATGACGTACCCATTCTACACCTACGCGTCAAACACCGTTCCTTACGTTTCCAACATCCAACGGCACGTGGTCTTCCCTCATAAGAAATACCTCGTTATCTACGATCAAATGCAGACGACGCAACCTGCAAAGTTCCAATGGTTGTGGCACGTGCTGGAACCCACGGTGACGATGAACGCCGCCAATGCGGCTTTCACCTATACCTGCACCAACGATTACAACCGCAGCAATGTTACGGTTTACGTCCAGCACATCGTCAACCCGTCGCTGATGACAATTACAAATGTCGCGGGAACCAATCTCTGCAAATACAATCCTTTCACGGGTGAGAATTACATGGGCCTGGATAATGACACCGGTCCATTTATGAACAACGTGATTTGGGCCTATAACAATACGCCCACGACGGACTGGCACTTCATGACCGTCATCTATCCCGTGAAGTGGGGCGATTCGCCTCCCGTTATCACTCGAATCGATGATTACACCGTGAAGGTGCAAAAGGGCGGATTGACGGACACGATCAATTTCGCGCCGTCAGGCTATCAACCGACGCTGACGCTCCAATTGCAGGCCGGACCAAATCCACCGCAGAATCTTCATATCGGACCTTAAACAGCCGCCGAAGCGGAACTGGTCCCGGATTTAATCAAGTGACACTGCCCGACGTTCCGTCGATGGGGGGTGGACAAAGTTCCAAAATTCGATCGTGAACTGCTTTTCCTAACGGGTTGTTAATCCGTTAAAGATTTTCTTCAACTTGCCTTGAAGTTGAAACTGAACTCCTTGCTATGAACACCACGCCTTCCGCCAACGCAGCCCCCGCGGCTGCCTCGAAGGAAAAAAGAATGCCTCAATTGGACGCCTTGCGGGCATTCGCCGTGATGGGCGTGATGTGGTTTCACTGGGTGCCAGAGTACCAGTTTGGCTTGCCTTGGGCTTCGGGAGTTTCGCTGTTTTTCGTGCTCAGCGGTTTTCTGATCACCGGCATTTTGTTTGAAGCGCGTTCAAGGACGGATAGCCGTTGGTGGTCTCTCCGCCAGTTTTACGCACGACGCATAATCAGGATATGGCCGATTTTTTACCTCACCATCGGCGTCGGCGTCTTGTTGAATGTTCATCACGTTCGCGACGTGTGGGGTTGGCATGCTGCCTATCTGACCAATTTTCTCACGGCGCTGAAACATTACCGGGCGGGCCCCTTTCAGCACTTTTGGTCGCTGGCGGTCGAAGAACAATTTTACATTTGCTGGCCCTTGATCATGCTGTTCATTCCCCGGAAACGCATTTTGCCGTTCATTGTTCTGACCATCATCGCCAGCCCGATTTTCCGGATTTACATGGTGTTGCAACACCCGGAAATTGTTTTTTGGCACATGCTTCCTTTTAGTTGCCTGGACATGCTGGGGATTGGCGCGTTGCTCGCCTATTTTGCTCATTTTGAAACCGTTTCGACCGCCGCTGCGGATCGAACAGTGGCGATCTTTGGTTGGGTGGGAATTCCGCTTAGCATCCTCATTGGCGGATACCGTGTCTTGCGTCATGGGGAACTGCCACTGGTGGTCGACGCGCTTCGCAGCTTCGCGATTTCACTCTGTTTCGCCTGGCTGGTATATAACGCTGCCAAAGGATTTCGTGGCCCGCTTGGGCGCCTTCTGGAAAACAAGTGGCTGGCCGCCATCGGAAAAATCAGCTACGGCCTTTACGTTTATCATTTGTTCGTGCCCGTGATGGTGGATTATGTGTTTGCCCACACAAGCCTCCCGGAAAAGTACGCTTCGCACCCGGTCATCTTGAGAGTTCTGATGTATGCGATCATAACCTGGATTATCGCGGGATTATCATGGGTAATCATCGAGCGTCCGGTGAATTCATTGAAACGATTTTTCCCTTATGCACGGAAGATAAATAAGGCGGCCGCGCCCATGGCGCCGCAACCCGCGGTCGATGCGGTCTAATGGATTTTTCCATGGGCAACTCATTGGACATTCCCGTGGCCATTCTCGCCGGCGGCCTTGCGACCCGTTTGCGGCCGGTCACGGAAAAAATTCCAAAATCGCTCGTGCCCGTCGCGGGCAAACCGTTCCTGGCCGGCCAACTGGAATTGCTCCACTCGCGCGGCATCCGTCGCGCCGTTCTATGTGTGGGTTATCTCGGTGAAATGATTCGGCGCGATTTCGGCAACGAAGCGTTCGGCGTGAAACTGGATTACTTCATGGACGCCCCAAAACTTCTCGGCACCGGTGGCGCCATCCTGCGCGCACTGCCGATGCTCGGCCCGGAATTTTTCGTGCTCTACGGCGATTCCTATTCGCCGATTGAGTTCTCGCCCGTCGCGGAATTTTTTCACCGCTCCGGCAAGCTCGGTTGCGTGACGGTTTACCGCAACGAAGGCAACGACGCTGGCAACGTGGTTTTTTCCGAAAACGAAATCAAAAGCTACGACAAGAAAAACTCCGTGCCCGCAATGCGGCACATTGATTACGGCCTCAGCATATTCAAGTCGGCAGCGTTCGAGGGCTTTCCGACCAACGAGCCGTTCGATCTCGCCGAAGTGATGGGCCTGCTCATTCGCGAACGCCAGCTCGCCGGGTTTGAAGTGAGCGAGCGTTTTTCCGAGGCCGGTTCGCCCGGCGGACTTACGGATTTGGAACGAATGGTGGCCAAGCGTTGATGCCGGTTGCCGCCGTTTCCTTGAATTTTCAGAAACACCTATGAGTTCTCCGACCTCCCAAAACCATGCCGGTTCGCGAACGACCTTGCTTATTGTGAGGGACCGTCCGAGCGCGGGTGGTGGGATATATAATTACTACCAGGCCATCGGGAAATACCAGGGCACCGCGCCGCAATACACAGACGTCGGCCGGTCATATTCCTTCTACGGCACGCACGGTGATAAAAAAGTGAGTTCGACTCCAGCGCGGCTCTTTTTCGATTCGCTGGCACTGTTCACGAAAATTTTGAAAGTGCGGCCGAAAGTCGTGCTGGTGAACCCCTCGATGGACCCGCCGTCGTTTCGCTCGCTGCGCCGGGACGCGCTGAATGTGCTCATCGGCCGGATGTTCGGCCGCAAAGTCGTGGTTTTTTGGCGTGGATGGGATGTCTCGGCCGTCGGCCTTCCGGAGTTTCCGGGCGGAAACAAAAGCCTGCTGGCCCGCATCTATAAAATGGCTGCCTCGCACATCGTGCTCGGTGAACGGTTCAAGGCCGATTTGCTGCGGTGGGAATTTGATTCGCCCATCCATGTGGAAACCACCGTCGTTCCTGACGAATGCCTCGCCGCTACGCCCGAGCCGCTTGGCCCGGAAAAACTCCGCACAAATTTGCTGTATCTCTCACGCGTTGAAATCGCCAAAGGCGTTTTTGAATTGCTCGAAGCCTACCAAATCCTGAAGCAAAAAAATCCGGCCTACACGCTTACCATCGCGGGTGATGGCCCCGATTTGGAAGCACTGAAAGCGCGCGCGCAGGAGATGGGTCTCGCGGATATTTCGTTCCCCGGTTATCTGTCCGGCGCGGCCAAGGTGGAAGCGTATCGTCGCGGCGGCGTTTTCTGTTTCCTCAGTTACACCGAAGGCATGCCGAACGCCGTGCTCGAAGCGCTCGCGATGGGTTTGCCCGTCGTCTCCAGCGACGCCGGTGGTTTGCAGGACATTCTGCGCGATGGCGAAAACGGTTTCGTCCTGCTCCCTCAACACGACGCGCCGCTGAAGAAAAAATTTGATCCCATCGCAGTGGCGAACGCGATCGAACGGTTGGTCGAAACCCCGGAATTGCACGAGCGCATTTCGACGATCAACTGGCGCTACGCCCGCCAACGCTTTGCCGCGCCGGTGGTCGCCCGGCGCCTGGATGCGATTTGCCTGGGGGCGCTCTCGACCGAAACCGCGCGTTCGCAAAATCCCTCGAAAGCTGCCACGCCAATTGGCGTCAAATAGCCAAAATTGGGTGTTAAATTTGCTCTGAAAGAACTCGTTACCAGTCTGCCGGTTGATACCATGCACATTCGAGCCAATTGATTTATGGACCACCTCTCGAAACTCGAAAACCAAAGCATCTACATCCTGCGCGAGGCGTATAACAAGTTCGAAAACCTCGGCATGTTGTGGAGCATCGGTAAGGATTCCACCGTCTTGCTCTGGCTCGCGCGCAAGGCGTTTCTCGGGCACGTCCCCTTTCCGCTCGTGCACGTCGACACGACTTACAAGATTCCGTCCATGATCGAATATCGCGACCAGTTGGTGAAGGATTGGAAGCTCCAACTCGTCGTCGGAAAAAACGAGGAAGTGTTGCACAACGGAAACACGTTTCCCAACGGCAAAGCCACTCGCGTCGAATGCTGCGGCACGCTGAAGAAAGACGCGCTCAAGACCGTTCTCGAACAACATAAATTCACCGGCGTCATCGTCGGCGTCCGCCGCGATGAAGAACCCACGCGCGCGAAGGAGCGCTACTTCAGTCCGCGCGATAAAAACATGGAATGGAACGTCGAAGACCAGCCGCCGGAATTGTGGGACCAGTTCAAGACCGATTACGAACCCGGCACGCACATCCGCATCCATCCGCTTTTGCACTGGACCGAGCTGAACATCTGGGAATATATCGAGCGCGAGAACATCCCGGTCATCCCGCTTTATTTTTCGAACGCCAAGGGCGAACGCTATCGTTCCATCGGTTGCTATCCCTGCACGTCGCCCATCAAATCGAAGGCGAGCAACGTGCCGGAAATTATTTCAGAATTGCGCGCGACCAAGACCCCCGAACGCGCCGGTCGCGCCCAGGACAAGGAAAGCGAGGACGCTTTCGAGAAGTTACGCCGTGACGGTTACATGTGAAATCCCAACGCGTGCCTACTAAAAATAAAAATATGATCTCGACCACTCCAATTTTGGGGAATCGCGAAAAAACTGACGGCGCTGCCGCAGTGCCGACGGGGGACGACTCAGCGTCAGGCCGGCAGTTGAAGATTGTCATCGTGGGCCATGTCGATCACGGCAAGTCCACGTTTGTGGGGCGTTTATTGCACGACACGGGTTCGCTGCCGGAAGGCAAGCTGGAGCAATTGCAAAAAATCGCCGAGCGCCGCGGCATGCCGTTCGAATGGGCAAACCTCATGGACGCGTTGCAAGCCGAGCGCGACCAGAACATCACCATCGACACCGCGCAGATTTGGTTTCGCACGAAGAAACGCCAATACGTCATCATCGACGCCCCGGGCCACAAGGAATTCCTCAAGAACATGATCACCG
>DASZPR010000392.1:0-2496 GCA_035550235.1 Verrucomicrobiia bacterium
ACTATTTCTTTCTAAAGAGTCCGGTTCAACCCATGGGCGGGATGGCCTCCAGCAACAGAGTTTAAGAACAGCCTTGACGAAGAATCCGACTCAACCGCCAACCCGCACGGCGCTGGGTGTCACGATTTGGGCGTGTGATTGTTGGGATGATTCAATGAGAAGTGACTAAATTTTGCGACCGCCTGAGCCCGTGAGCGAACATGGAGCTTTTCGTAGACGCGCCGTACGTAAGTGTTTAACGTGCCCCGGCTGACGTTCAGCATATCCATGATTTCCTTGTAAAGATATCCGCGAGCCAGCAATTCAAGCACCTCCCGCTCGCGCGTAGAGAGTTTGGCTGAACTCGGCGTTGTGGCCTCTTCACGGTAAAACGCCTGCACCACGCGGCGCGCAATATTGCTGGTCATCGGCGAACCGCCAGCGAAAACGTCCCGGATGGACGCGAGCAGTTCGCCACGCGGTGTTTGCTTGAGCAAATAACCGGTCGCTCCCGCCGCCAACGCATCGAAGACGTGGTCCGTGTCCTCATATACCGTGAGCATTAGAAATTGTGTGTTTGGAAGCAACGGCTTCAGCCGCCGAACCCCCTCGATTCCGCTCAACCCGGGCAGGTTGATGTCCATCAACACCACGGATGGTTTTTCATTCGCCAAACGTTCCAACGCCTGCTCCACGCTGGCGTGCTGACCAACGCATTTAAAGCCATCAGAATGCCGCATCCAGTCCGCGAGAATTTCCCGCGCTGGCGCGTCATCTTCCACAATGGAAACCGATATGGTCATTCTAT
Organism: Verrucomicrobiia bacterium; assembly: GCA_035550235.1. GTDB lineage: Bacteria > Verrucomicrobiota > Verrucomicrobiia > Limisphaerales > DASXHY01 > DASXHY01. The sequence continues at coordinate 788 of DASZPR010000392.1, forward strand.
ATTGATTTATCGTAGTGCGAAAAGGTCTTATCGTATTGTCGTTACTTTTATCGACAACGTCTGAGCACACTCATGCCCTGGGCAATGGCACGAAAAATTTGACGGTCGTGCCGCGGCCATCTTCGCTTTGAACCTCGCACACACCGCCGATTTCACTCAATCGCCGCCGCATATTCGCCAAGCCGTTACCCCGGGCAATCCGTCCCCCCGCGACGGGATCCTCCCCCGCCGCTTTTGCCATATCAAACCCGCGCCCGTTATCCGACACAAATAAGTCGAGACTCTGCTCGTTCAATGTCAGTTCAACTCGAACTTCCGACGCCGCGCCATGCTGGACCACATTATGCAATGCTTCCTTAAACGCCAGAAATAGATTGTGGCGCGCTTCAGCCGAGATCAGCAGGGCCGGTAGTTGCAGAGGCACGTCCAACCGGCAACGAATCCCCACCGCGCTCAAATAATCATGCGCGAACCGGCTCAAATAATTCGCCAAACTATCCAGCGTGTCATGTCGTGGATTGACTGCCCATACGATTTCGTCCATGGCGCGCGTCAACTCCCGCGCCGTGCCGAAGATGCGATCCAGATTTTTGGCAACCGGTTCGGGCACGTGTGCGTGGCCCCGCGCCGACTCGCTCAACATCGTTATACGCGTGAGGCTCGCTCCCAAATCGTCGTGAATATCCTGAGCGATGCGCGCGCGTTCCCGCTCCATGGCCCGCTCGCGCTCCAGTTTCTCCATGCGCCGCCGCATCCGTCGGCGCGCGTCCCCCCACACCACTCCGCCGCTCGCCAGGACGATAGCCAGGCCGCCGAGGACGAGAAACCACGTCGTCTGCCAGAAATACGGTAATACTCGAAAGGCCAACGTGGCACCGACTTCATTCCAAATCCCGTCATTGTTGCAGGCGATGACCTGAAACGAATAATTTCCCGGGGGAATGTAGTTGTAAGTCGCCGCGCGCTTTGTTCCGCCATTCACCCACTCGGTTTCAAAATTATTCAGCCGGTATTTGAACCGTACTTTTTCCGGTGCGACGAAGCTCAAGGCCGTGTATTGAAATTCAATGCGGTGCCTGCCCGGCGGGATTTTCACCGCACCGAGTGTTTCCCCATCCGCAATTTTTTTGTCGTCCAAACGCATCTCCTCAATCCGAACTGACGGTGGCAGCGTGTTGGTTTCGACGCCGGCCGGATCCACCACCACGAGCCCTTTGGCCGTGGGGAACCATAGCCGCCCGTCCGCTGATTTTCCGCCTGCTGATTGCAAGCCCTCCGAACATTCAAGAGTCGGCAAGCCGTCATTGATGCCATAGGTCAAAAATGGCGTTTCGGCAATTTTGCCGTCGGCGCACCGGTTCAGGTCAATTTCGCTTGCCCGAAGAATGCCGCCGTACGAACTCATCCAAAGAAAACCGCGACCGTCCGACTCGATGTGGCCGATGATATCATTAGGCAACCCCATTTTGCTGCTCACGACGGAAAATTTATCGTCCTTGAACCGATTCATCCCTCCACCCAGCGTGCCAATCCAGAGTGCGCCGTCGTCAGCGGAGTACAGGCATTCAATGAAATCGCTGGAAAGGCCGGCGGATTTTTTGAACCGAACAAATTTTCCCTTCTTGCGACGTACCAGCCCGCTTCCCGCTGTGCCAAACCATAGTGCGCCTGATTTATCCTGCGCGATGACGCGCACGTCACCAAAAGGT
>DASZPR010000393.1:0-3945 GCA_035550235.1 Verrucomicrobiia bacterium
GGGCGTCGGAGCCGGGGCCGAGCCTTCTTCCTTGGGAGCTTCCACCGAGAAATCCGTGCTCTTCAATTTGTCATCCATGATCTGGATATTCGCATCCTTCACCAGCTTCGCGGTGTAGGCGGGCAAACGTTTCTGGAGTTCAAGCTGAACCAAGTGATCGCGAATGCCCTCTTTCACCTTGTCGTAGTCGACTTTCTTGGCCGGGATTTTTTCGCTGAGCTTGATAATGTGATAGCCGTAGCTGGTCTCGATGATGTCGCTGATCTCGTTGGTCTTCAGCGAGAACGCCGTGTCCTCGAATTCCTTCATCATCTGGCCGCGCGGGAACGTGTATTCGCCGCCTTTATCCTTCGAGCCCGGGTCTTCAGAATATTTCTTGGCCAGCTCGCCGAAGTCAGCGCCGGACCGGGCCTGCTTCAGGATGTCTTCCATCTGTTTTTTCTTCGCGGCCTTTTTATCGGCGGACAACGGTTGATGCGTTTCCGGATCCTGGGTCATCAACAGGATGTGGCTCGCGCGCACCATTTCCGGCTGTTCGAAGGCCGAAATATTCGCGGGATCATCATAGAATTTCTTCACATCGTCGTCGGTGATCTTCACATTCAACTCGCGTTCGAGGACGACCGGAATGGTCAGCAGGTCGGTTTGCTGCTTGTCCCATTGCGCGCGGGTTTCGTCGCCGAAAAACTGCGCGCTGAGGCGCTTGTCAAAATCCTCATCGGTCAAACCGTTTTCCTTTTTGACCTTGGCGATGCGCTCCATGAAGTTCGTTTTGCCGGTGTTGCGATCGGCATCCGTGGCCTTGGAGAGAATCAACTGCTGAATGACCAGGTTCTTCAACGCCTGGGATTCGAGATCTGCCGGGGCGGGAATCTGCCGCGCGGCGTACATCGATTTCATTTTGACGACCGTCGAATCGAGATCATTGCGTTTGACTTCGACGCCCTTGCCTTTGGCAACGACGGAATCACCGAACAACGCATCCAGGCTCGGCGCCTTGCCGGCGGAATTGGTGGAGGCCGGCTGGTCCGGCGTTACGCTAAATGCCGCCATGGGCGTGATTGCGCAAAGCAGGACACATAATTGACTAATTTTTTTCATAACTATCTGTAACTATCTGTTGAGTCTAACATTATTCTACAGTTTGACTACGGCGACGTTGCTGATGTCCGGATCTTTTCGAATTTCGTCCAGAACTTCGTTCGGCGGGACGCTATCCAAATTTAGCGCGGTCAGGGCAAACCCGCCCACAGTATCGCGGCTCAGGCTCATGCTGGCAATGTTTACTTTGTGCTTCGCCAGCAGGGTACCGAGGTAGCCCACGATGCCCGGACGGTCCTTGTTATTTAACAACATGACCACACCAAACGGCACGATTTCCGTCGGCTGACTGTAAACCCGCACGATGCGCGGATTTTCCGCCGAACCAAAGAACGTGCCGCCGGCCGAAAACACTTTCACCCCGCCGTTTGATGCCTGCACATGCAGCCATTCGTTGAACGTCACGGGTTCGTTCGAGCGCTTTTCTTCGACCGTCAAACCGAGAGTAGATGCGACACTCCGCACGTTGACGTTGTTCAAATCTTTCACCGACGCCCTCGAAAGAAATCCTTGCAGGACCGCGCGCGTGACCGGATCGATGTTCGGCAATTCCTTCGCCTTGCCGCCGTAGGTGATGTGCAACCGGTCAACCTGCGACGGCGCGAGTTGCGCGAGCAATTTGCCAAGCTTCTCGCCGAGGACGAGATATGGCTTCACCTGCTCGTAAGTCTTCGCGTCGAGGTATGGGAGATTGACGGCATTGCGGACTTCGCCGGTCAGCAAATAGCCGGCCACGACTTCCGCGACTTCTATGCCGCATTTCTCCTGCGCTTCGCTCGTGCTGGCACCGAGATGCGGCGTCAGCGTGATATTTGCATGCTTGCGGAACGGGTGATCCGCCGGGAGCGGTTCCTCGATAAAAACGTCCAGGCCGGCGGCGGCCACTTTGCCGGAATCCATCGCGGCGATCAGGTCGTTCTCGACGATGATTTCGCCGCGGGCGCAATTCACAATGCACACCTTCGGTTTCATCTTCGCGAACGCCGCGGCATTCAGCATGCCCTTCGTCTGCTCAGTGACCGGCATGTGGACCGTGATAAAATCCGCGTCGCGATAAACGGCATCCAGTTCGCCAACCAACTCGACGCCCAACGCCTTTGCGCGGGCTTCCGAGAGAAACGGGTCGTATGCGAGCACACGCATGCCAAAGGCGAGCGCGCGCTTGGCGACTTCGCCACCGATGCGGCCCATGCCGAGGATGCCGAGCGTTTTCTCCGCGAGTTCCACGCCTTGAAACAACTTGCGATCCCATTTGCCCTCGACCATCGACTTGTGCGCCTGCGGCACTTTGCGCGCGAGGTTCAGGAGCATCGTGAAAGTCAATTCCGCCGTCGTGATCGTATTTCCGCCGGGTGTGTTCATGACGACCACGCCGCGTTGCGTCGCCGCTTCCACATCGATATTATCCACGCCCACGCCCGCGCGACCGACCACGCGCAATTTCGGCGCGGCCTCAATGATCTTCTTGGTCACCTTGGTTTCGGACCGCACAATCATGGCTACCACGTCGGAGACGAGGGGCAGCAGCTCGGCTTCAGACAGGCGCTTCGGGAGCACCGTCACTTGGAATTCAGGCCGTTGCTGTAAAAGGGTTATTCCTTTGGGTGAAATGGGGTCGCAAACAAGCACTTTCATAAAATGAAGGGCGAGTCTAGGCCAAGGGCATAAGCGGGTCAAACTAGGAAAAGGCCAATTGGAGGACAATGCGGAGGGCTTATGAGGAGTATAATCTGAGATGGCGTATACCCCCGCCGAACAGCCAGTAATAGGCTGGAACACGTTGATTATCAGCGGGCTGAAAGCGTATTCCGTGTTGCGTGTTCCGTGAGTTTTGGCAGTAGCAGTAGAGGAGGTTCTGCCCTTGATGATTGTTCCGGTCCCTTGGCTCATGTTTGCCCCTCTCTTTTCCCTGACAACCGTAACAGGCTACGGGAAGAACTTCAATGTTTTTGCATTCAGTGATGGCGGCTCGCATTTTTGAAACCGCGTGGTTAGCATTTTGTCCATGCCTATGGACGACAAACTCTGGACGACCGTAGACCAGTATCTCGCGGAAAGTCTTCTGCCTGACGACCCCGCGCTCAAAGAGGCCATCGAAAGAAATACCGCCGCGGGATTGCCAGCGATCGACGTCAGCGCTCTGCAAGGCCGGTTTTTGTATCTCCTCGCCAAATTGCATGGCTCAAGGCGCATATTGGAAATCGGCACGCTGGGCGGATATTCGACGATTTGCCTCGCACGCGCTTTGCCTTCCGACGGGAAACTGATCAGCCTTGAATTGGAGGAGCATCATGCGCGAGTGGCGCAGCAAAACATCACTGCCGCAGGATTGAGGGAGCGGGTGGAGATTCGGATCGGCCCCGCGTTGGAATCGCTTGCCCGGCTTCAGGCTGATAAGGCGGAACCCTTCGATTTTGTTTTCATCGATGCTGATAAGTCCAACACCGCACCTTATTTCGAGCGTTCGATGGAACTTTGCCGTTCCGGATCCGTCATCATCGCTGATAACGTCGTGCGAAAAGGCCAGTTGATTGACCCTGCCAGCAAAGACCCCGGCGTTCAAGGCATGCGACGGTTCATCGATACAGTGTCGAAGGATTCCCGGGTCGAAGCGTCCACGTTGCAGACAGTCGGGGCCAAGGGTTACGACGGCTTTACGCTCATTCGCGTGCTGTGATTCATCCGGTGGCCAAATTACTATCCAACACTTTGGATTTGCCGGGCGTTTGGTTTTCTTCGCCGGCAGCGCTTTGTTTTTCGGCGATCACTTCGTAAAACGTATCTCGTTGCACAGGCGTCCGCCCCGCTTCGCGGATGGCTTTGATCATTTCGGCTTCGGTCTGC
>DASZPR010000394.1:0-7323 GCA_035550235.1 Verrucomicrobiia bacterium
GGCCTTCAGCCTTTGGCGTGACGGCGGGGCGGGCCTCCTTGCGAGCCGCGAAATCACTTCTGGTCCTTCAACGGCTCCAAAACAACTATCACGAATGTGCAGATCGGCCCGAAGAACAAAGAGCCAAACCACCAACCCGCTCCGCTCCTGCCTTTGGATTGGGCAAGGCCGGCATTGATGAGCGAAAGCGTAAACCAACCAACAGCGTATTCACTTGTGCCATTCATAATTTTGAAAATTGAACTGCGGTAAGTCGGCTGACATTCAATTCACCGTTCGCTGCAAAATCCCGCCTTTCATTTTGCAAAAGGTAAAAGTTACGCGGCCACTTGCCAAGGCAGATGACGCGGAGCCTTCAATTCCTGGCCTTGCGATATTCCCCGTCCACACAATCAACTTGCCAAGCAATAACGAGCAGCCTAAATCAACCGCCACTTTTATGGGACTATTCGACAGATTCAAAAAACGAAACGAAGAGCCCAAACCCGCGCCATCGCCTCACTCATTGCCCTCCGTCTGTTACGGCATCGCTTATTTTATCCTCCCGCATTACGCCTTCGATGACTGTGAAAAGATCATCGGGATGTTTACCGACGCACACGCGTCACTTGGACCGTTCCTTTATCTCATGGGCTGCCAAGTGCAGAAAATTGAACCTGTTCATGAAGACGCACGGAAATTACAGCCGCATCACGGGCAGCTTGATTATGCGCACGACTATTTCGTCGTGGAATACCCGACGCCGCCACCAATCGATCTCTCCGGGATCGATCCCACACAAATAATGGAAGGCCCGGCGCCCGTGCTGGCGCCGTATTTTTCGGCGCTATTACGCCATCGCGAGACGAAAGAAGTCAGCTACTATGCTTTGGGGCAGGCACCGATTGGCGGTGGCACGACCTTGCGTTCCGTCACGCCCGAGGGCAAAAATTGCAATCTCGGCCCCGGACCGGAACCGACGCTTGAAGCTTTCCTGGACCGCCTCCGAAATCGCGAATGACGGGGATTCTTTTGACGTTTGGAAATTGCTTGCCGGCCTGCCAACAAGCCAAGAAAGGCCCTTAAACCTCTGGTTGCACAGGCCGGCAAGAAACCCACTCGGCCCCCGCTGAAAGAACCGTGATTGATCCAACGGGGGCCTTGTTCGGCAAGAACAGCGCCCGGATTATTTGCTCGCCGGCTGAATCCTCTGCGCATCGATATACGCCGATTGCGAGCTGAGCACCTGCGCGGTGGTTCCGCTCAAGTCCGAAGCGCTCGTTTTGACGATGCCATTGACATCGATCGAATCTCCGCTCCTCAAGCTGCCAGCGCCTTGCGAGGAATACACGTAGATGGATTGGCCATTGCCGGCGTCACACTTGGCCAGATGATCACCAATCATGCCTTGCACCTTCAGGTTCGAAAACTGCACCGAGCGTCCGGCTAAATCAGACCCGCCAGTGCCGCTCAACATCGCCGGATCGGTAATCGTGCCACCCGTCGATTGCCCACTGGCCTGGCCAGAAGGAGATTCCGCGCCACCGACCGCTTCTCCACTTTGTTGAATATTTTTTCCGATAGTCACGTTGTCAGAGGTGCCGGATTTGACCACAGCCACGTCCTCGCTGCGGACCTGGGTCTGGATGTTCCTCTGCTCGGATTCAGTACGACCTTTCAGAACAACCTGCCCGGCGCTGGTCGTCTGTTTTTGAATCACCGGCTCCTCCCTGGTCAGGTGAATCACCGTTTCCTTTTCCTGGAACGCGGAAGACATGTCCGAGCTATCGGATACCGGTTCCCGCTCAATCACGATCTCCTCGTGCCGCAGTTCAACCGGCTGATTCACGGTCTCGGTCTTCACAACTTTTTTCACCCGCACCGTGCCGGCGTCCACTTCCTGTTTGCCGATACTGGCAGTTTCCTTGTAGAGCGGAATCACGGAGTTCGTTTCGCCGGTCATGCTCAACTGACTTGAGTCTTGCGGCTGCGAAGCCGACGCAGTGCCGCCGTAACCCTCCGGCGTGTCGGAATAATACGCGGTGGAAGTGCTCTTGTGTCCGGAGCAGCAACCGCTGGCCATTGCAAAACTCGCCGCCACCGCGGCTGTGAACGCCGCGTGGCTCCTTGTTAACATCCATTTCATAACTGCCTTTCTTGTTTGGTTTTGTTCCTCAGATTGTTTCCCGGGCCTTGCGTGGGCCTCGATCTTCCATCAGTGCATATCTCCGCCTCGTGCTCTCTGGAAAAGCCGGTAAACGAGCAGCAAAAGAATCGCGCCGAAGATCGCAGCAATAAATCCCGCCGCATCTCCGGGTCCATACCAGCCCAGCGCGCGGCCGATCCACCCGGCCACCGCGGCCCCGCCGATGCCCAGCAATATCGTGATGATGAACCCGCCCGGGTCTCTGCCCGGCATGAGCAACTTGGCGATGACACCGACAATCAGGCCCATGAGAATTGTTATTAAAAAATGCATAACCAAAATAGAGTGCCTGGACTAAGCGTCGGAACACTCGCGGGGGTAAGCAGACACCATGGCGCCATTGACTTAAAGGGGGGCAATCTCTGCAAAACACGGTTGGGTACCCACCTCCGCCCTAACGCAGCACCAACCATTTTTCCGAGGAAAACGGAGTTGGGGAAGTATCTCTACGGTCTTTGCGCCTTTGCGTTTAAAATCCTTAATGCTGAGTCGCGGAGAACGCGGAGGTTCGCGGAGAGTGCGCCAAAGGTCGGCAGATACGAATTCTTCTCCGTTCTCTTCGTTTCCTTCTGTTCACGCCTTTGGATTGATTCTCGCGCCGTTCTCCACAAAGATAAGGGTTCGATGAGCGAACCTATTCCTTATTTCGATCTGCCGGCTCAAATACGCAGCCTTCGCAAAGACCTGGACGCGGCTATTGCCCGCACTCTCGACAATTGTTCTTTTTGCCTCGGGCCGGACGTGGTCCAGTTCGAAAAGGATTTCGCGAAATACCTCGGCGCGGAACACTGCCTCGGCTTCAACAGCGGCACCTCAGCCCTGCACGTCGCCATGATCATCCTCGGCGTCGGCCCCGGCGATGAAGTCATCACCACGCCCTTCACGTTTGTCGCAACGAGTTGGGCCATTTCCTACGTCGGCGCCAAACCGGTTTACGTCGACATCGAGGACGGCACGTTCAATCTCGATCCCAAGCTCGTCGAGCGCGCCATCACGCCGCGCACCAGGGCCATCATGCCGGTGCACTTGTATGGGCATCCGTTTGATATCGATCCGTTCCTCGATATTTGCCGCCGCAAAAAACTTCCACTGGTGGAAGACGCCGCACAGGCCCACGGCGCCACCTACAAAGGGAAACCAGTCGGCACGTTCGGCGAAATGTCCTGCTACAGCTTTTACCCCGGCAAAAATCTTGGCGCTTGCGGAGAGGGTGGGGCACTCGTCACCAACAACACCAAATACGCCGCCCGGGCCCGCGCGTTGCGCGAACACGGATCCACTGTTCGCTATTATCACGATGAGGTCGGCTATAATTACCGCATGGAAGGCATCCAGGGCGCCACGCTCGGCGTGAAGCTCAAGCATCTCCCCAAATGGACCGAACGCCGTCGCGCCATTGCCAGGATTTATTGCGAGCTTCTTTCTGAGACGCCGCTGCAACTTCCCCACCAGGCTGCTTACGCGGAAAGTGCGCGGCACTGTTTCGTCATCCGCCATCCACGCCGCGATGAATTGAAAAAGCATCTCGAGACCAACGGCATTGGCAGCGCGATGCATTATCCGCTGCCATTGCACCTGCAAAAGTGCTACGCCGCGCTCGGCTACAAGGCCGGCGATTTTCCAGTGGCCGAAAAAGCCGCGCGCGAATGCCTCAGCCTGCCGATTTATCCGGAGTTGACCGACCGCCAGGTTCAACGTGTTACCGATGTCATCAAAGCATTCTTTAAAAAGTAACGGCACGCGGGCCCAAATCTTCGTGCTAATTGGCCAATTTCGTGCTTAATGTCCGCCGCATGAACATTCAAGTCTTTGTCTTGTGCGATGCCGCCACGGAAGAATCGGGCAAGCTGAACCTGCTCGGCGCGTTCGACACCATCATCGCCCAGCAGATTCCCGCTACGCATCCGCAATGCTCCATCGCCCTCCGCGTGACTTTTGGCCATGAGGATGAAGGGGCGCACAAGCTGCGCTTGAATTTCGTCGATGCGGACGGGCGGTTCATCATGCCGGGAATCGATCTGCCTGCGGAAGTGGTGTTGCCCGGCGATTCCCATTTCGGGACGCGCAATTTCATCGTCACGTTCCAGCAATTGAAATTCGATCTGCCGGGCCTTTATTCCATCGACGTCTCCCTCGACGGCAAGCCGCAGGCCAGCATCCCGCTGCTCGTCAAACACACGCCCGCGCCGCCCGTGACCACCTGAACCACCCGACCTTCGAATAAATCAGTTATGGGATTAGATGCCAATTCCGCCCGGTTCCTGATTGCCGCTCGCAAGAAGGGCGCTCAATTCGGCCGCACCATGATGCTGGGCCGGCAGAATTTCTTCGTCCCGCCCGGACTGCTTTGTGATTACATGGCCAAGGCCGGCCTCGCGACTGCCGGCGTGGAGGAAAGCGTCAAGAGCAGTCCTTTCGCCGAACCTTTCTTCAAAGCTCTCGGGGCCACGCAGGTGGACTCGATGGACAATGCAACCTTCGAAGGCGCGAATTTCATCCACGACTTGAATGTGCCGATCCCGGACGCGTGGAAAGAGCAATATGACGCAGTTTGCGACGGGGGAACGATGGAGCATGTCTTTAATTTTCCTACAGCCCTACACAGCGCAATGGAACTGTTGAAGAAAGATGGACGGCTTTTCATTCATACGCCCGTCAACAACACTTCCGGGCATGGTTTCTATCAATTCAGTCCGGAGATGTTTTATGCGGCATTGGGTCCGGACAACGGATTCGAGGTGGAACGCCTTGTTTTGCACCGCCCAGGCCCCTATGGTAGGTGGTTTCAGGTTTCCAATCCCGACGTTATCCGCGATCGAGTGGAATTGATCACGTTCACGCCCGTCATGGCGTTAGTGCAAGCGCGCCGTGTTGAAGTAAAACCGATTTTCCAAAAGTGGCCCCAGCAGGTTCTTTATTCCGACATGTGGAAAGCAGGGGAGCACATCGATAGACCGCACTGGTTCCGGGCCGCGTTCCCCAGACTGGCACGCTGGCTGAGCCCTTTCCAAACGGCAGTGAAATTTTATTCCCGGCAATCTTTGATGAATCGCAAGCTTTTCAAGCCGGTAGATAAATGATTGTAGGAACGCCGTCCTATTACGGCGTCACCGCCAAGGTACTAGGGCCTGTCAACATTACTTGTACAATCAGCTAGTTTAGGGCGAGGTGGGGGTTATGAAGCTTACTGAGAGTCAGTATCAACGGATCGCCGATAGCCTGCCGCGGCAACGGGGCAACGTGAGCATGACCAATCTGCAACTGCTCAATGCGCTGCTTTATGTGGTTGAGCACGGCTGCAAATGGCGGGGACTGCCCAAACAGTTTGGCAACTGGCATACGATCTACACGCGGATGAACCGTTGGAGTAAAGCGGGGGTGTTGGATTGGGTCTTCGCGCGGTGCAACAAGAGCAAATTCTGGCCCTCCGCAGCGAGCATGTTTGCCTAGATAGCACCACGATCAAAGTGCATCCCGATGGAACCGGAGCCCTTAAAAAAACGGGCCGAAGGCCATTGGACGCTCCCGGGGCGGATGCACGACTAAAATTCATTTAGTTGCCGCGAGTGACCGGTGTGCGTTGATCTTAAAACTTTCTCCGGGCCAGGCAGGCGATGGGCCTGCGGGACGCAAACTATTGGCAGCGGGCGGCCCGGTGCCGACGGGTTGCCTGCTCATCATGGATAGCGCCTATGAAGGCGGTCAAACCCTCCAACTGGCGCGCCAATTAGGCTACCGGCCTGTAGTGCCACCCAATCCCAATCGTAGGAAACCCTCGCAATACGATCGCCTGCCCCCGGCGAAATGAAATCGAACGACTTTTCCGCCGGCTCAAGGCTTATCGCCCCATCTTTTGTCGTTTCGACAAACTGGATGTGCTCCTTCGCGGGATTTATCGTCTTTGCTCTCATCATCGAAACTTTACGAATTAGTGTTAACAGGCCCTAACAAATCGAAAAAATCTCACTCTGCATAAGAAATTTGATTAGCTCCAATTACCGCTAGCCTTATGGCACTCCCTTCGATAATTTGTATGACACTCGGGGACGCCGCACACGCGGCTTCCGGAAATTTTATGCGAATTCCAGCTATTACTTGGGCGTGCGAATTGGTCGCCGCCGGCAAAACCGACTTTCTTATAAAAGAAGCACAGATGCGGTTTCACAAGGTTTTTTGGGAAATCAAGTGGAAGTTGGGCGGCCAAGCGTCCGTCGGCAAATTGCCCCCGCGCCAAATTGAGGTGAAAGTTGATACCAAGTATCCTATCGCTTTTGAATCGCCTGATCATAAAATTCCATGGGGTACAATGCGCGATAATAGCACGCACAAAAGATTTGTTAGCTTTATGGGGAAGCTAATCCAATCTGAAAATCCTAAAGCTTCCCTGGGTGCTCTTGATCTTGGGTGTTCCGGTGGGCAGTTGGTGAAGGATTTTTCTGACTTAGGTTGGCTGGCGGTAGGTCTTGAGGGTTCTGATTTTTCGTTAAAACACAAGCGTGCGAATTGGCCTGCCTTGGCTGGCAAAAATCTCTTTACGTGCGACATTACCAAACCATTCACGATTACAAACGCCGGGGAATTGGCAAAATTCAATCTGGTGACAATGTGGGAAGTGTTGGAACATATTGGCGAAAAGGATCTGAAGCAGCTTTTTAACAATATCACCAACCATATGACACCCGGTGCATACTTCGTCGCATCAACCACATCGGGTCCCGATATTCACAAGGGGGTAGATTTACATCAAACAAAATGGACTAATATGCAGTGGAGACAATGGATTGGAGCGAATTACCCTAAATTTCGAACAGTAGATTTGGGCCTGAAGTATTACGAGTTTGTTCGTCACAATGAAGAAGCCTCATTCATCACACTAAAGTACGCCTAGTGTGTCGCGACTGACTTTTTGCAAGGAATAGTCTCAGCCATGCGAAAAAGGAACTAAGCCGCGTCAATAATAAAGAATGACCACGCAGGCTCTAATGAAGCCGACGATCAGCAACTTACAGTTGAGGTTAGACCTACTTGGGTTTTGAGGAGGAAAAGATTTTCTGGACCTCTTCAGCCGACAGGGCCCGATTATAAATCATCACCTGACGAATATCCCCGTCAAACGTCGACGAAGGGGCATCAGCGTT
>DASZPR010000395.1:0-2039 GCA_035550235.1 Verrucomicrobiia bacterium
GGCAACGGCAATGGCCGATTGAAATTCGGCACCGAGGCCAACGGCGGATTCCGCAACTGCACCGTCGCCAATATCGTGTTCCGTTCCTGCCGCGGCCTGGCGCTTGAGGAAGTCGACGGCGGTATCTTGGAGAATATCAATATCCATAACATCACGATGATGGACGTGCCCTCCTACGCGATTTACATCACGACCGGCAAACGCAATCGCGGCCCGGAGGTGAAACTGCCGAGCCGGATGCGGAATGTTTTGATTTCGAACGTGACGGCGGACGGTGTCTCGGCCAATAGCGGCATCCAGATCATGGGTTTGCCCGAGCAGCCGATTGAAGGTTTGCGGTTGGAAAACATCCGCCTGGTTTGCAAAGGCGGCGGCACCGAAGAGCAAGCCGCCAAAATGCCGCCGGAACTCGGCACCGGTTATCCCGAACCGCGCGGTGCGCTCAGTGTGATGCCGACCTACGGAGTCTTCGCCCGCCACGTGCGCGGCTTGGAACTGGCCAACATCAATCTCAGTTTTGAGAATGCCGATAAACGTCCGGCGATGATCTGCACGGACGTCGACGGACTGGAAGTCGATAATTTCAAGGCCCAGGTTGGTGACGGCGTGGCGGCGGCCAGGCTGGACGGCGTAAAAAATATCGTCATCCGGAATTCGCCTGTCTTGAAAGACGTGGCGGCGTCTGAAGCGAAGTAAATTTGCTCCAACGGCCAGCGCTGACCCCTTGGTTCCTCTCGGCCGCGACGGCGGCGGGGAGGAACGATTAAAGTGGTGCTGGCCAGCGGATTGGTTTTGAGGTCCCGCGGGGACTTCGCCGCGTTCGGAAATTCTTTTGCGACACAGTTCAACCCCTATGAAAAGAATCCTTCCTCTGCTCGCGCTCCTTTTTCTGTTCGTGACCGGCGTGGTTCGCGCCGACTCGCCGTTCACGATGAACGGGTGGCAATTCCACGATTATGACCTGCCGAAACTCGAGGAGGCGGTCAACCGCGCGCCGGACTATGGCGTAAACTTTTTCATTTTCTCCCATAATTTTTTTCGTTCGGTCGAGGGTTTCCTCGCCTCGACGGACGATGCCGACCCCAAAAATCCTCCCGCCTGGGTCAAGGACCTGCATACGCCGGAATATTTTCGCATCATTCCGCATTGGCAATCGGATTTGCGCCATATCGGAGATCTCGCGACTGCCAGGGGCATTCCGTATTATCTCTGGGTCCATGAATTCGATGACGTGCCGAACCGTTTTCTTAAGAACGGCAAAGTCGACATGGATGATCCCGGCCTTTTCCCGTATCTCGAGCAACGCTACGAGCGGTTGTTGCAAGCCGTGCCGGGCACTGCGGGCTTCGTGCTGACGCTGCACGAAAGCGATTTCAAGGTGTTCCGCGACAGTGATGTTTCCTCTCGCGATGATGTTCCGACGCGCATTTATCGCGTCGCGCTTTTTCTCGACGATTTGCTAAAGCGCCATCACAAGCAACTCATCCTCCGCAATTTTTTCTACGAGCCCAGCGAGATGGAATATTTCAAACAGGCCGTGGCGCGGCTGCCGGATGACATCATCATCATGAGCAAGGATACCACGCACGAATTTCAGCCGTTTTATCCGTGGGACCCTTTGCACGGTGAGGTCGGGAAGAAAAAGCAGATTATCGAAATTGATCTCGGCACGGAAAAAGCGTGGGACAATCGCGGCGCTTACGCGCAGACTGATTACATCCGTCGCGTGGCGTTGCGCGCGCGGGAGAAGGGGCTCACCGGTCTCGTCGGCCGTGCGCGCCTGCCTTGGGACCATCCGTTTGAGGACTCGCATGAAGTAAACCTCTATGCGTTCTCACGATTTCTGAAAGACCCGGATTTAAGCGTGGACGCGGTGCTGGTGGATTGGGCGAAGCGGCATTATCCCGCCGAGGCCGCGCCATATATTGCGTCCGCGCTCAAGCGCTCCGAATTCATCAACCACCACGGACGCTGGCATTTGGAATATTGGTTCACCAAATCCATCGGGACAGAATGGGCGAATTACAATTATTATTTCA
>DASZPR010000396.1:0-5213 GCA_035550235.1 Verrucomicrobiia bacterium
GGAAGCGCTCTTCACTTTCCTGAAATTGGAGTTGGAGTTTCTGGAAGGCCCTCATGCGCTCCAATTCGGAGCAGGCGCGCGCGGCAAAAATCTTCAACACCGCGATATTTTCCTCGGTCGCCTCCATGGGCTCGGTATGGAGCACCGCGATGTGCCCGAGCGTCTGCCCCTGCGCGTTTTTCATCGGCACGCCGATATAGCTTTCGGCGCCGATTTGTTTCAGCCATTTGTCTTCCGGATATTTCTGCCAAAGGCCGGAAGAGGTCGCGCAGACATAACCCTGGGCCACGCGCTGGCAGGGTGTTCCGGGAAAACGATAACTGAAGCCTTCGCCATAATCCGAACCTTCCCAGTACGCGAGCGATTGTGACTCGTTCTCGTTCAGGGTCTGGGCAACAAACGCGTAGCGCGCTCCGATGGACTGCGCCGCATAACGCGCCAGCAGGCGAAAAAATTCGTCGCCCGTGGCCGCGGCCGTCCCTTCGGCGATGGCCCAAAGAATGCGCTCGGAGGTTTTCATTCCGGGCGGCATGGCGCAATCGGGTATCGGGAAATTCGGTTTAGTCATGCGGGATTCCCGAGGGCGATTGGTAACACAGATTGCCCGTCCAATCAACAAATTCACGGACTCGGAGCGCGTTTCAAGTCAGGGTGGAAATCAATTGTTGCTGATTAAAAAATTACTGACGAACACGCCGATAAGTCGCCGGATCGGAGCGAAGAATGAGCATCTCTCCCTGGCGCTCGACTTCACCGGTGATTTCAACCGGTTCGGCAACCATATCGAGGACTTGTTTATTCACCGTCTGGCCATCGGCAGAAACGAGCAATAGATAAATCGCCGGCCCATCCTTTTGCCGCACCAGCAATATTGGAGGAGCGCCGCCGCTGATGCAGCGAATCGCGCAGGCGCGGTGCGGAGCCAATTGGCCCGGATTCATCACGCCGAGAAAACATTTGCTGTCCACGATTTCACCAACGAACGTCTGTCTGCCAAGATCCTGATAGGGCGCGTCACTTGAGGCAAGCGGCCGGCTGTTTGTAAAAGCGGAAATCCATTTCGGTTTGGTTTCGATCATTGTCTGGTTCTCGCGATAAATCAGGGTGCCCTTCACGGAAACCGATTTTCCATCCAGAGAGGCGATGGCTTCCGAGTTCAAACCAAATTTCCACGGAGCAACAAGATAATAAGTCGAGAATTTCGCCTGCCCCTCGACATCGCCGGGCCGCGGCACCAGCAAGTGCGGATACGGCCTGGTTTGCAATATGCCGGAGACAGTTTTGAGTGTGCCCCACTCGAATACGCTGCGGCCAATCATCCGTTGTGAAATCGCCAGCACAACCGGCACGACGAGCGCCATGGCGAGAAGAACGATGACCGCTTTATGCACGGTCCTCGCGGTCGCGGGTGCGGCTTTTTTCTCCCAACCGATGTAGAAGTCGTCGTTCATGATGTCACCACAACAACGGGTTCAGCGCGCGTGCCGGCGGGATTCGGTTTCGGATCCAGCAGGACTCGGCCATCAACAACACGCAAGTTGAATGTCGGAACTTTCTCGACGAAGGGTGGTGGCGATGCGCCTGTATCGGGCTGATACTGATAACCATGCCAGGGACAAGTGATGCAGCCGTGGACGATTTTGCCTTCGCCGAGCGGGCCATTTTGATGCTGGCAAACGTTTGAGACGGCGGAAATTTTCCCATCATATTTGAAAATCGCCACGCGTTCGCCGGAAATGCAGACGATGCGCGCGCGGTTTTCGGGGATGTCGGTTACGGCGCAAGCGTCGATGAAGGCGTTGCTGCGTGTTTCGTGTTTCGTGTTGCGTGATTCATTGTCGATGGCAACCTCATGATTTGCGGCCGCGAGGTGCAGACTGAGCACAACTATCAGTCCAATGGCAACTGCGCCCACATAGACCGGGCTGCTTTCGCCTTGAAGGATGCCGAAAGTGACGTGCAGGATGAGCAGTGCGTAGGCGAGGTAAACCATCATGTGCAGAGTTTTCCAAACCGGCGCGGTGAGGTTCGCGAGCCAAAAGTCGTGGCTCGTCGCCGCCAGGAGAAACAGGATCACGAGCGCGAAAAATCCAAAGGGCTGAAAGGGAACGCCTGATACCGACCCATTGATCGGACTCGACACAAAAATGCTCAGGATGGGGTTCGTGTCACTGCCGGCGTGGTAGGTCGCGACCACCAGCACGGCGTGAATGAGCGCGAGCAGGAACATCGTGACGCCCGCGTGTCTTCGATTGTAAAGCAACGGAAGAAATTTCGGATTTAAGCGGCACAACGGTCCGATGCAAAGAATGATGTGCAGGAGGAGAAACGCAGCCGTTCCAAACGCTCGCATCAGCATGATTTCATCGGTGACCAGCGGAAAAAGCATTTTGGTCACGAGGGCGAAAAGAACGAGATACACTGCTACGCAGCCCAGCAACACAGCATCGTAGAATTTCTTCTGGCGATTCCATTGAACTGAGACGTATTGGACACTCATGATCTTGAATCGCTACCTGGTTGAGTCGTTGAATCGGACAACTCGGGACACATCGATAATTTGCTGATCCGCGAGGCTATAAAGAATCAACCCCCCCTCCTCCGCCCTGGCCTCTTCAGGAAGCTGCAGCCGGACCGAAGAGTTGAAACCGCCCAGCAGTTTTGCGTGGGAGGGAAGAGTTTCGGTTGTTGCCGGACTGCCGGCGGCCCAATAGGCGAGGAGGTCGGGTTTTGCAAAGCCTCTCCCGGGCAGAAATTGGATTGCGGCGTAGGCCGGCGTATAGAACAGGCGGACTCGGACGGGAACTTTTTGGAACAAATCATTTTTCTCCCACGACTGGATTTCCGCGGGTTGCAGATCAGCCTGCAAAGGTGGGGTGATTCTGAGCGGAGGCGCCTGGCGCAGCCCCACGCCGACGACGAATGCAATCGGGAGGATGATCCCGAGAGCAATCATCAGGCGGCGATGGCGTTGGCGTAGGACAAGAATCATCGGGAAAGAGGTTGATCGCGAGCAAGGCGGCGATGCGCGTTGCATTCTTCCGGTGGCTGTTTCGTTCCGTTGCTCCATCGCTTGAGCAGCAAGGGCCAGAGGGCCATCGATCCAGTGATGATAAGCAGTCGAAATCCCCAACTTCCATTCGCGGCGTGCGGGTCAATTTTCTTTGCGCCAAACAAGGCAAATGCAATGGCAAATATCAATCCGCAAGCTGCGTAAGCGCCCAGAACGATTAGAAATGCGGCGGCGATCATGATGTGCGATTCATCGGCTGCGTTGGTTGGTCGGCACAACCGGCCAATCCTTACACTTTCAAGTGAATCACCGGACAAGGTCCACCGTTGCAGAGATCAAAACATTGTAAGGATTTGCGTCGAGCGCCCGACAGATAAAAAATGAATTTTAGAATTCGACCTGCCCTCCCGCAGGATGCAGAAGCGGTGGGTAATCTCGCGCAACAATTCGCCGGTTACCTTCGCGGACTTGGCGACACGACAGATTTCAACCTGACCGCCGAAAGATATTTGCAGGATGGATTTGGTCCACGGCCGGCGTTTGCGGGATTGGTGGCGGAAGTCGATGGCAATGTGATCGGCTACCTATTGTATCATTTCGGATACGACTCGGACGCCGCTGCGCGCACCCTGCAAATCGCTGACCTGTACGTTGATTCGGGCGCACGCAGACAAGGTATTGGCCGGGCTCTGGTTTCGGCGGCTTCCTTCATCGCGCGCGAAACGGGAGCACAAGAAATGATTTGGTCTGTTTACACTGCCAATAAACTCGCCACCGTGTTCTACGAAAATCTGGGAGCCCAGCGCATCACTGATGTTTTCTTCATGAAGCTGAGCGCGAACACACTCTGACTCCTGAATATTCAGACAGCGACTTCTATCTGCTGGACAGCCCTGCTCATTAAACAAGGATTCACCGCCAATTTCATCCCCCCGCACGTCCCGAACGAGCAGGCGCCTGCCGCATGAGGCCAGGCGATGAAAAAATGTTCCTGCGCCTACGCCAGAGACAATGACAATGACGTCAAAATGCTGAGTCATAAAACTGCTCAGGGCTGGGGCGAGGCGCGGGTAACGAGGCGTTCAATCAACGTTTGATTTGTTCCTTAAACGGAATGAGCTGTTTGGTAGTGGCAACATAAGTATTCTCCGAGCCACACATTTCGCACTTCTTCGCCGTAAAATCGTAAGCGCCTTTTCCAGGCTTTTCGACACGAACAAAGGTCACTGCTCCGCAATCGCGGCAAACTTTTACGACGGTGTCTCCCGCTTTGAGCTTATCCACGTCGGCGGCGGTTTTCAGTGGTTCAAATGTCGCGATCTTTTGTCCCATATTACCGCCCGCGTGTGCGAGGGCCGGCATCAGGAGAGCCAGGCTTAAAGCCAGGGCCAAACAGGTTTGTTGAACAATTTTGATTTTCATTTTTGGATTTGAGTTTTCCGGCTGCGCCGGGTCACGGATAATTCCGCTGGCAAGTGAGTAGCTGCCGGCCGCGAAACCTTACAGTCAGGCGACAGCGACATCCGGGATTGTTCGAAGGTTTACGTTGCGGCGGCGTGACGGAATATTACGCCGTCCCGCGGAAGAAGGCGTTTGAAACAATTGGTGTAAGGTATAACCTGCTGTGGCGACGTATTCCGAAAAGTTGTGACTGAAAACGAATCTATAAAACACCTGAAGCCCGCGGCGGATCAAACCACCGAACCGACGGGCTCCGGGAAACTTTCGGATCCGGAACGATGGGTGGAAGAACACGGCGATCTCTTGTTCAAGTATGCTCTCGTTCGGCTTCGCGACACCGCAAAGGCGGAAGATTTGGTCCAGGAGACGTTCCTCGCCGCGTTGAAAGGCGGCAAGAGTTTTGCCGGCAGGTCCGCGGAAAGAACCTGGCTGATCGGCATCATGAAAAACAAGATTGCGGATCATTTTCGAAAAATGAACCGTGAGACGTCATTTACGGATCTGGCGTTTTATGATGAACAGGAAAACGACCAATTCGTCACGGACGGCCTTTCCAAAGGCAGTTGGCTTACTGAACACGCCCCGGGCGATTGGCATCCCGAGCCGGGCGCCAATCTTGACAGCGAAGTTTTTTGGAAAGCCTTCCGCGAATGCGCCGGCAAGCTGCCGAAGAATATCAATGTTGCCTTTTGCCTGCGGGAAATCGATGAAATTGAAACCAAGGAGGTTTGCCGTATTT
>DASZPR010000397.1:0-6841 GCA_035550235.1 Verrucomicrobiia bacterium
AACTTTATCGTTATCACGAAGGGTGCGGGGCGTATTGCCGAAGTCGCGGCGCGGTTCACGTTGGACGCGTTGCCGGGCAAGCAAATGGCCATCGATGCCGAACTCAACGCCGGGTTGATCAACGAATCCGAGGCGCGCACGCGGCGCAAGTCGGTGGAGGAGGAAGCGGATTTTTACGGCGCGATGGACGGTGCGAGCAAATTTGTGCGCGGCGATGCCATCGCGGCGATTCTCATCACGCTGATCAATATCGTGGGCGGTTTCGCGGTGGGCATCGTGCAGAAAAACATGACGATGGCGGAGGCGCTGCAACGCTTCACGCTGCTGTCGATCGGCGATGGTCTGGTTTCGCAGATCCCGGCGCTGATCACCTCGGTGGCGGCGGGTATTCTGATCACGCGCGCCACAGCGAAGAACAGCCTGGGCCATGAGCTTGGGCGGCAGTTGCTTTTCTATCCACGCGCGTTGTCGATTCTGGCGGGCATGATGTGCGTGATGGCGCTGGTGCCGGGCTTGCCGACAATCCCCTTTCTCTCGCTGGCAGTCATCGTTGGTCTGCTTTCCTATTCGTTGCATCGGCACGGGATGCCCGAACCGGCTGGTACCGGCGCTCCGGCTTCCATGGTGGCGGGCGCGAAAGTGGAAGACGCGGCGAAGGCCGCGGCGCCTGGCTCGGCAACTCCCGCCGAGGCGACGGCGAAGGATAAACTCGAAAATCTTCTCACGCTGGACACGTTGCAAATTGAATTGGGCTACGGCCTGGTCACGATGGCGGATGCGCGCAAGGGCGGGGATTTGTTGGAACGCGTCACTGGTGTGCGGCGCAATTTCGCGCAGGAAATGGGTGTGTTGGTTCCGCCGATTCGGTTGCGCGATAATTTGCAGCTCGGCACGAATGAATATCGTTTTGTGCTCAAGGGCAACCCAATCTCACAAGGCCAGTTGATGCCGGGACATTGGCTGGCGATGAATGCGACGAACAGCAAGACGACGCTGAAGGGCATTCCGACGGTGGAACCGGTGTTTCAACTGCCCGCGACGTGGGTCACAGATGTGGAGCGCAAGAGCGCCGAGGTGGCCGGTTACACGGTGGTGGACGCGGTGTCGGTGATGGTGACGCATTTGTCGGAGACGGTGCGGCGGCATTGCCACGAGATTCTCACGCGCCAGGATGTGCAGGCGTTGCTGGATAATTTGAAGCAGACCAACCCGGCGGTGGTGAATGAATTGATCCCCGCGCAACTCACCGTGGGCCAGGTGCAGCGCATTTTGCAGAACCTGCTCGCGGAGGGAATCGCGATCCGCAATCTCGCGGGCATCCTCGAAAAGGTCAGCGATTACGCGTCGATCACGAAGAACCCGGATGAGCTTTCGGAATTTGCGCGGCGCGCGCTCGGTCCACAAATCACGAAGCCTTACCAGACGGACAACGGCGGTTTGCGCGCGATAACTATTGATCCCCGGCTGGAGCAAACACTCGCGCAGGGCGTGCGGCAATCGGCCAGCGAGGTGGCGTTGATCATTGAGCCGAAGATTGCGCGGCACGTGATGGACACGCTTTCGAAGGTCATTCAGCAGATGCTGACGGCGGGGCATCCCCCGGTGGTGTTGTGCGCGCCACAATTGCGTTTGGCATTCCGCCGGTTTTTCGAAAACACATTCTCGGATCTCGCGGTGCTTTCTTATTCGGAAATTCCGGCGCGGGTGCAGGTGCAGAATGCGGCGGTGATTCCGGCAATTGAAACGTAAAACGTGAAACGTGAATCTCCATTTTACGCCGGCGGCTCGATTCGAAACATTACGTTTCACGTTTCACGTTTCACGTTTCACGTCTCACGCATCGCATGAAAATCGTTCCTTTTGTAGCTGAAAACGCGGCGACTGCGCTGGCGCAGATTCATGAGAAGCTGGGGCCGGACGCGGTGGTGTTGAGCATTCGCCGTTTGCCGGCGCAGGGCATGGCGTGGCTTTGGAATCGGCACGGGCACGTGGAGGTTTTGGCGGCGCTCTTGAACGAGCGCGAGACAACGGAAGCGGCGAAAATCATGCCGGATGTGCTCGAGACCAGCCACCTCAAATGGGACGGTTCGGCTGATTTGATTCCGCCGGCGGAGATCGCGCCCGCTGATCGCACGCGTCCGTGGAAAAGCATTACCTGGCTGGAGTCGCTGGGGTTGTTGCCGTCGTTTGCCAATCTTTTGGAAGAGCGTGTTCGCGCGAAGCAGGGCGACAAGCCCCCGACCTCTCCGACGGCGGAATGGTCCGCGGTGCGGGCGGCGTTGACGGAGTTTTGGCGTCCCGCCCGAGTGAACGGCGAGCAAAACCAGACGCATGTTTTTGTGGGGCCGCCGGGATCGGGCAAAACCACGGTGCTCTGCAAATGGATGACTTCGGCGGTGTTGAGCGAGGAACTTTCGGCGCGGGTGTGGCGATTGGACGGCGTGAGCGCGAACACTTCGGAATTTCTCAGTGTGCATTGCGAAATGCTGGGCGTGCCGATTGCGCGTTGCTGGGCGGAGAATAATCCGGCGGACATCGCGTTCGTGGATTTGCCGGGAGTGGAGTGCAACGATTCACGCGGCATCGCCCAGTTGCGCGAGCAGATCGACGCCCTGCCCTCCCCGCGGGTGCATCTCGTGCTGAACGCGGCTTATGAAACGTCGGTTCTCTTCGAGCAATATCGCGCTTATGCGCCGTTGAAACCGCACGATTTGATTTTTACACATCTCGATGAGGAACGGCAGCGGGTAAAGCTGTGGAATTTCGTGTTGGGCACAAATTGCTCCATCCAATTCCTGAGCGCCGGGCAAAAAATACCGGGCGAATTCTTGCGGGCGGAATCGGCGCTGTTATTTCCGCAGGAGAATCGCCTGTAAACATTGAGGTTCATGGATTTGAGAATGAAGCCGAAAAACAGTGGCAGACGTTTTGCTAAAACACATTGAAATTGAATGAAAGCGTTAGTTGTTCTGGGAGCAATAGTGGGATTTTTGACGGGCGCAACGTTTGGCCTGGCTGGCAACAGCCCGTGGCCGACGGCGTTGTGGCGCGCGTGCGCGGCTGCGCTGGCGGCAGCCATACTGACCCGTTGGTGGAGCCGGGTATGGGTGCAGAGTCTGCGGGATTCCCTGGAACAACGCCAACACTCCCGCCCCAGTAACACCAAACCCGCCGTCAAAACATGAGCACCTGTTGCGAAAAACCCACCGAGCGAGCCGCCGATCCGCGGCGCACGTCGCAAGACCTCTGGAAACGCTATCATCAACAGGCGGATACCCACACGGAGAATGATCTCGTGCAACAGTATCTCCCGCTCGTCAGTTCCATTCTCGGCCGGCTGGCGATGACGTTGCCGGATCATGTGGACCATGACGATTTGCAAAGCGCCGGGCTGGTCGGACTCCTGCAGGCCGTGCGTAATTACGATCCGAGCAGCGGCAATTCTTTTGAGACTTACGCACGCGTGCGGATTCGCGGCGCGATGCTGGATGAACTTCGGCGCATGGATTGGGTGCCGCGCACGGTGCATGAAAAGGCGCGGAAGATTCAGCAGATCATGGGCGAGCTGGAACAACAACTGGGCCGCTCCCCCACTGAAGCGCAGGTGGCCAAAGCCATGGGTCTCTCCGTGACTGATTACGCAAAGCTGCTGGATGAAGTGCGGCCCGCGGCGTTTGTTTGTCTCGATGCGGTTTCGACGTCCGAGAATGGCGATACCGGCAGCCTCTACGAAGTCGTGGCGGACACGAGTGAAGAAGGACCGGCGGAACATGCCTCGCGCCACGAATTGAAACACGTGGTGCTCGAGCGATTGAAGGAACTGCCGGAAATGCAACGGAAAGTTCTCGCGCTTTATTATGGGGAAGATTTGCACTTGAGGGAAATCGCGGAGGTTTTCGGGCTCACCGAATCGCGTATTTGCCAGATCCATTCACAAGCCATCCTGGCCATCCGCTCCTACGTGCAGCGGGTTGAGGCTGGAATTGCCGGCCGTCCGGCTGCAGTCAGAACGTCATGATCATCGCCATCGGTTTTATTGTTGTTATCGCCAGCGTCCTGGGAGGGTTCATCATGGGCGGAGGGCACATTGCTGCCCTGATGCATCCGAATGAACTGATCATTATCGGCGGTGGGGCATTGGGTGCGATGATCGTCATGTCGCCGCGGAAAGTCTTGAAAGACATGGTGAGTGGTTTGATTGGCTGCCTGAAAGGGTCCCCGCACAGCCGTGAGTCGTACGAGGAATTGTTCAAGGTCCTTTACGAATTGTTCCTGCTCGGGCGCCGCAACGGCATGATCGCGCTGGAGGAACATGTGATGGAACCGCAGAACAGCCAGATTTTCCAGAAGTATCCCATGGTTTCGAAAAACCATCATGCGGTGGAATTTCTTTGCGGCAGCCTGCGGCCAATCATTGACGGCAAGATCAAGCCGGACCAATTGCGCCTGCTGCTGGACGTGGAAATCTCACGACTGGAAGAAGATCATCACGCGCCCGTGAACGTGCTGACCAAGGTCGGCGACGCGATGCCCGGCTTCGGCATTGTGGCGGCGGTGCTCGGCATCGTGATCACGATGGCATCCATCGCGGGCCCGGTCGATAAGATCGGCGAGCACGTGGCGGCGGCGTTGGTGGGCACGTTTCTGGGCATTCTCATCGCGTATGGTTTCATCAGTCCGCTGGCGACGAATCTTGAGTTTGTCGGCGCGGCGGAATTGGATTTCACGCGCTGCATTGCCGCTTGTGTCACTGGTTTCGCGGGCGGCATGGCTCCGGTCACTGCCGTGGAACTGGGCCGCCGCGGCTTGAGCGATGAACTTCGCCCCACCGCCGAGGAGATGGAGCTGATGTTCAAGAGCCTTAAAACCGCCGCGAAATAATGCCACATGAGCAAAAAAGGTCATGGTCATCACGGTGGTTCCTGGAAGGTCGCTTACGCGGATTTCGTCACGGCTATGATGGCGTTGTTTCTGTGCCTCTGGCTCACGGCGCAGGACACGAAGATTAAGGACGCGGTCGAGCGCGCTTTCACCAATCCGTTTTCATCGGTCACCAAGGAATCGACCGGCATCATTGAGAACAAGGACGCAACCGCCTCCGAGAAACAGGCGGGGCAATTTCAATCCGTCTCCGCTGTCGAAATGGAAACGATGCGGCATGTGAGCGACGACCTGACGCGGCTGTTGCAACAAAACGAGGAGGATAGCAGCGTTAAAATCGAAGTCACTCCCGACGGATTGCGCATCAATATTTTCGACCGGTCGCACAAGCCGATCTTCGAGCCGGATACCGACACTTTCACGACGTATGGCGGCTGGGTTTTTTCCACGTTGGCGTGGGAAATTTCGCGCTACACGACTTTTAAAATCGAGTTGGAAGGCCACACCGCAACAAATCCCAACCCTGGCCGTGAAGCCACGAGCAAGTGGGATTTATCCACTGAACGCGCCAATGCCGCGCGCCGCAAGGTTGTGCAAAGCGGGGTAAATGAACGCCAAATCTGCAAGGTCTCAGGCTACGCGGACACTGCGCCGATGCCGGACACGGAGCCGGGAGCAGAGATTAATCGCCGCGTGACCGTGATGCTGAAGCTGAAGGAATCAGTCGATGCGCTGACGCCGCCCACCACCACCGCAAAGATTTCCCAAGATGATACCCAACCGAACTGAATCATTCGTGCCGTTGAGCTCCCACCCGCCCCGCCCCGCCGGTGAGCGCATGGCGTTTCAGGCGACGGTGATTACTCAGCCCGGGGCGTCGCAAAAACTTTCAGCGGCCGCATCCGTCGGGGTTCCGTCGGTTGCAGATGCACCACAAACCCAGAAGCCCGCTTGTGAACCGAAGGTGAGCGTTCAACGCGACGGCTCGCGCGTGACGGGTATTCAGATTTTGTGTTCGTGCGGTCAGGTGATTGATCTCGCGTGCGTCTACGAGGCGGCGGCGCCACAAGCCACCGCAGCGCCAACAACCGCTCCGCAACCGGCAACAACTCCCCAGGCCGAGCCAAAAGCTGCACCGCAGAAGGCTGCCCCCGGCAAAATCTGCAAGGATTCCGGGAAGGATTTGCCAGCCTCGGCGAAGAAAAAGCCGAAAAAGGCCTGAAAAAGGCAGTGGCACATCCACTGCTAAACGTCGTTCTGCATGAACGTCAGTTTGTACCAGGCCGCCGCAGCGATGAACGCAACGTCTCGCTGGCAGGAAATGATTTCCGATAATTTGGCGGACTGTTCAGTTCCCGGCGCGCGCAAACAGGATATCTCTTTTGCCGCCATTCAAGCCGGCCTCCCTTCCGGACAACTCGGCATGAACGGCGAACGTTTTGTGATGCCGGCAGCGCGGCCCACCATCAATTTTACGCAAGGCGAAATCAATCCCACTGGCGTCGCAACGGATTTTGCCGTCGATGGCCCCGGTTTTTTCCAGGTGCAGATGCCCGATGAGCAATTGGTCTACACGCGTGATGGCGAATTTCACGTCAACGCGAAGGGCCAACTCACTTCCAAGCGCGGTTATCCGATCATGGGCGATAGCGGCCCGGTACAACTGGATCCGAATAATCCGGCGCCGATCACCGTTTCCGCGACCGGCCAGGTGAGCCAGGGTTCAGAAACGAAGGGCCATATCAAAGTGGCGGAGTTCAAAGATCCCCGCTCGCTGACGGTGCTGGGAAATGGATATTACGCCGCGAAACCCGGCGAAAAACCGGAGGACACATCGACGTCCCTCGTGCGGCAGGGCTACCTCGAAGCGGCGAACTCTTCGCCGACGGTGGAAATGTCCAGCATGATCACGGCGATGCGGATGTTTGAATCGAACCAAAAAGTGTTGCAGATGCAGGAT